>JAYEOP010000056.1 GCA_034723125.1 Bacteroidota bacterium
TTCCAATCCATACTCAAATGAAAATTATTCCGATTCAACGGAAGTTATTGAGATAAGTATTAAGGCAAATGCAGTATTTGGCAATATCGAATTTTTTAGATAGCATAAAATATTTGTTGGCTAATTAATAATTATTATTATCTTTGCTCTTGATTAGTAAAGATTTCTTTAAATATTTTACATTAAGTATCTCTAAGTTCAGATACTGAGTGATGTGTGTTAAATAAAATGTTATTTTGAAAAAATATTATTTAGAGTTATTTTGTATTAAAGAGATATATTTTCCAAGTTTGGGAAAAAATAAAAAAAATGTTTTGCTGAAAATCAATATAATACAAAGTCGGCAAAAATATTGAGTTAAAATATGTTAAAACAAAAAAATATTATGATTCTACCGATTCTTTCTAAAAGAAATAATTATAAGAAAAATTTTGAACAATTAGATTTTGTGGCAAAAAGAATTAAAGACATAGGACGACCTGAGAATCTTGCTATAATTGAAATATTAAAACAATATGGCAAGCTTACTCTGTTAGAAATTAGTAAGGAATTATCAATGAGTAAAGATGATACAACGGATTGCGTAACTCAACTAATTTCAAAGAATTTAATAATTGAATCCGCTAAAGGAGAAGAATCTATCTACCTTATTAAAGATAAAAAGTTAGTTAAAATCTTCAATTATATAAAAAATTCAAACTTTTTTATTGCTTAAAAATTGATTGAATATTTCTTATCTTTTTACAAACTTATAAATTTGTCTAAAAGAATTTGTACCACTAACAATCTCAATAAAATACAAGCCTGAACTAAAATCAGAAATATTTATTTCTGATTTATATTTACCTTCTAAAATTACTTTTCCTTGAGAATTAAAAATTCTAAATGATTCATTATTTATTGAATTTGCAATTCTGAGAACATTAGTTACCGGATTTGGAAAAATAAATATTTTTGAATTAGTCATTGATAAGACAGAATATGGGTCATGATAATATAATTGCAAAATTTCCTCCTGCTTTAAAGGATAGTCAAAAATATAAATATCGTCAACTTTACCTTGCAAAAATTTATGTTTAGAAGTGTCTGTTTCTGATGTTCTACCAATATAAACATTAGCAGTAGTTGGTGAGCAAAGACCTGAAAGACTTGCCTCTCGCTCAAACACTCCATCAATGTACATTATTGGCTTCTGCCCAATTTTTCCAACATCAAGGTACAAATGATGCCAGGTGTAAAAATCATAGTTGTATTGCGATTTTAATAACTCATTTGTTTGAGTATTATATTTTATTTTATAAACGGGTGGTGTAGCACCAACAAAAATATCAACTGTAGAAAAAATTTCCTTACTACCATAATCAACAATGATAGTAGAATAATAAACACTTTCAACATAAAACCAAAGTGAAATAGCAAAGTATTTATATTTACCAACGGGTAAAAGCAAATAATCATCAATTCCATCAAGTTTTATTGCAGTATTATCAGTATTAAATCGATCAGTTGTAAAATGAGGATCTCCAAACGCAACAGCATCATTTGTACTAATGCTATCATTAAAGTTTTGATTAAAAGGGAAATAAGAAATTAGATTATCAGAAACATCAGCTCTAAAAGCAAAAAGCAAAACTATAACTAGAAATAATGAAAGTATTTTGAATATTGGCTTAAGTAATTTCATTTTTCTTAGGAGGATTTTTCAAACTTTATTAAATAATTAATTATATCATCTGCCACTTCATCTTTTGGTTTAAGAGAATATTCTTTAATGCCTCCAAACTTGTTAATTATAGTTATTTTATTTGTATCAAAACTAAAGCCTGCACCCTTATCATTTAATGAGTTAAGAACAATAAAATCTAGATTTTTTTTCTTTAACTTTTGCTTAGCATTTTCAATTTCATTATCAGTTTCAAGGCTAAATCCAACAAGTATTTGATTATCTTTTTTTATTTTTCCAAGATTAAGAAGAATATCTTTTGTCTTTTTAAGATGCAAAATCATTTCATTTTTTTTCTTGATTTTTTTATCCTCTACTTTGGCTGGAGTAAAATCTGCTACTGCTGCTGAAAGTATTGCTATATCACAGTCAGGAAAAAGCTCCATAGATTTCTCATACATTTCTCCTGCTGTTTCAACATCTGTTTTTATAATATTTTCATTCTTAATATTCAAATTTGTAGGACCGCTGACTAATAATACTTTTGCACCCTTCTCAGCAAGCTTTTCAGCAATAAAATACCCCATCTTACCGGAAGAACGATTGCCAATAAATCTTACAGGATCAATAGGCTCATTGGTTGGTCCGGCTGTTATTAGGATATTTTTATTTCTCAAATCCATCCTTTTCGCTTATAATTTTAAAATAACGTAAATCAAAAAGAAAATTTAATGAAACTTCTAATAATTATTTTTTCAGAAGTTTATTCAACTGATGAACAATATCTTCGGGTTCAGCCATACGTCCTTCACCACACAAGCCACTTGCAAGCTCACCTTCCGGTGAAGAAATTATGTGATGTCCTCTTTGCTTAAGTTCCTTTAAATTCTTTTGTGTTGCAGGATGTTTAAACATATTCAAATCCATTGCAGGGGCAATTATCACAGGAACTGATGTTGATAAATATGTAGCAAGCAAAATATTATCAGCCTGTCCACAAGTCATTTTTGCCATTGTATTGGCTGTAAGTGGTGCAATTAAAAAAGCATCAGCCCAATCAGCTAACTCTACATGGCTATACCATTCTCCTGAATCTTCTTCAAAAAATTTGTAATAAACAGGGTTTTTTGATAAAGTTGCCAGTGTGAGATGAGATATAAAATTTTTAACAGAAGACGTTACTACTACCTTGACTTCACATTTTTGTTTTATCAACAAACGGATAATGTATGCTGTTTTGTAGGCAGCAATACCTCCTGTAATACCAAGCAGTATTTTTCTGCCTATTAACATTATATCTCCTTCTTTTCGCTTTCTTCTTTGAGTATTTTTTCCTTTTCAGGATTGCGAAAATAAATGTTATCATCATTCAAATACTCAAATAATGAAACCAATGATGCTTTTGGAAGTCGCTCATAATGAGCAGATATTTCCATTTGTTCACGGTTATCAAAAATTTCTTCTAAATTATCTGTTCGTGGTGCAAATTCGTCAAGTTTTTCGTGTAATTCTTCCTTTTCTTCTTTTGCCAATTGATTTGCTCTTTTTGCAAGAACAGCAACACTTTCGTAAAGGTTACCTGTCAAATTATTTATTATTGTAATATCTCTAGGATTTGCATACCTATCTACATTAATTCTTTCTTTCATTTTTTAACTTTAATTTATCTAGTTGATTTAAAGTATTTTTATAAATATTTTTTGCTTCAATAGCATATTCTGAATCTTCAAACTCCTTAGTATTCTCTTCATAAAAAACACGTGTATCTTCAAGTCTCGCATGTTGTTTAGTTACAACACTGTTTATTGCAAGCTCATAATATGAATCAATCATAATAAAATTAAGATAACTTCTATCTTCAATCATTGGAAATTCTTCAAAAAGATTTTGCAATGACCATATTGTTGCCTTGTAATCTTGAATTTTATAGTATAATTTAGCCTTGTGAACAGCCTTTTTTTCTATTTTTAATAATAATTTATCAATATATTCATTTGATTTTTCAACCTTATCACTATTCGGAAATTTATTAACAAAAAGCTGAATTGCTTCAATAGCTCTTTCCGAACTTTTCTGGTCAAGTTCTACAGGTGGTGATTCCAAATATGTACAGTAAGCAAAATAATATAAACTCTCCTCGGCATACTTCCCATAGGGATAAGTATCAAACAAGTTTTTAAACCTATTAGCAGCTATTATGTTACTTCCCAAAGCATACTGACAATAAGCATACATATATTTTATCTTTTCATTTTTTGCAGATGCCCGAAAAAATGGTAAAATATCTTCAAGAAGTAAAACAGCCTTACTGTATTCCTTTTCATTGAAATAATCCTTTGCCATTTCATACTTTTTTTCAATATTATCACCTTTTAGCACTTTATGATATTCACTACATGATGAAAATAAAAGTAGAAAAAGTAGAAAAAATCCTGTATTTTTTGTTAATTGTCTCATATTTTAAACCGCAAAGATATGCGTTTTTGTTAAAAAAAAATTACATTTAGATTATTTTATTAACAGCCCTTAAAAATTATAAAACATCTAATTAGTGTCTCTAAGAAAACTCTGCAAAATTAGATTTTTAATCACGGATGTTGCTTATGCAAATTCCATACACAAATTTTTTGTTTCAAATATATTGATGTACTTTTGAACCATGGCAAAATACAAAACTCTTAAATATCGTTCAGAAGGAGAATACAAAGAAAAGGGTAGTAAATTCTACGGCTATGCTCAATTTGTTTCATCAGAAAAAAATGCAAAAGAATTTCTTGAACAAATTAGAAATGAACATCATAAAGCACGACATCTTTGCTATGCTTACAAAATTGGTATTGATAAAGATAATGCAATCATCAGAACAAATGATGATGGAGAACCATCAAATACAGCAGGTATGCCAATACTTAATTACATAAAAAAATACGACCTATCCTTTGTTGTAATTGCTGTTGTAAGATATTTTGGAGGAGTTTTATTAGGTAAAGGAGGACTTATAAATGCTTATGGCACAGCCGCAGAAGAAGCAATTAAAAATGGGAAAATCATTAAAGGTGTTGAACGTGAAAACTTAAACATTGACCTTAATTTTTCTGATTTCTCAAAGGTTATGGATATTTTAAAAGAGAAAAAATATAAAATTATAAATCAAAAATTTGACAAAAAATGCCATATAAAAATTGAATTACCTAAAGACGATATTAACGAACTAAAAATTCGGTTAAAAAACTTTTCTATTGATAAAATTACAGTTTAATTAGTGCCTCTTAGAAAAAATCTATTTTTATAAAATGAATTATTTTTGACCTGCCTTTGCCGTCAGGCAGGTGAGATTTTTACTTTTTGGAAATGAACTGATGCCTTTGCATCAGTGATTTGAGAAAAATAAAAATATCGCAAAAAGAAACATTTTTAATTTTGTAGAGTTTTCTAAGAGACACTAAATTAAGAGGAAACATACGGATAAACATGGAAGATTATCAATTTGTTGCACACTTTCAGTGTATCTTGAGATTGGATTTATCTATTAAATCCAATCTCAAGTATTACGTATTTAGTCTTTCTAAGAAAACACCAAATAACAAATTTCAAATGACAAATAAACACCAAATAATAAAATTCCAATTTTTCAAAATGTTTGAATATTAGATAATTGGTTATTGAGAATTATTTGTTT
>JAYEOP010000057.1 GCA_034723125.1 Bacteroidota bacterium
GATGAAACATTCAAGATACAAGATGCAAGATACAAGATTCAATATACAAGATGCAAGATACAAGATGCAAGATACAAGATGCAAGATACAAGATGCAAGATGCAAGATGCAAGATGCAGGATTCAGGATGCAAGATTCAAGATACAAGATGCAAGATACAAGATTCAAGATACAAGATGCAAGATTCAGGATGCAAGATTTAGGATGCAAGATTCAGGATTCAGGATGCATAATTTCAATCCCTTCAATCCCCTCAATCCTCTCAATCTTCTCATCAATCTCCTCAATCTTCATACAAGGCTGGACTCAGACTTTGAAAATCCTTTCAGCATAAACAATAATCTTCGTAAAGTTTAAATTCCAATATTTGTTTTAAATAGTTTGATTGCAATAGCTAAAAGAATAATTCCGAATACTTTTCTTAAAATATTAGTGCCGTTTTGTCCTAATATTTTTTGAATACGAGTAGTAATTTTAAGTATGAAATAAACGAAAAGTAGATTTAAAATAATTCCAATAAGTACATTTTCAAGAGCATATTCAGCTCTAATAGAAAGTATTGTGGTTAATGTTCCTGCACCTGCAATAAGAGGAAAAGCAATTGGTACAATTGAAGATGAATTTGATGTTTCAGGAGTTTGTTTAAAAATATCTATTCCAAGTACCATTTCTAAAGCCAGTATAAAGATTACGATGGCACCTGCTATGGCAAATGAGCCAAAATCAACACCAAATAATTTTAAAATAGATTCTCCTAAAAACAAAAATAATATCATAATAATTCCTGCAACAATAGTTGCACTTCTAGCTTTAATTTTACCCGCTTTTTCTTTAACGTCAATAATGATTGGTATTGAGCCTAAAATATCAATAACTGCAAATAAAACTAATGTTACTGAAAAAATTTCTTTAATGCTAAAATGTAAATTTCCCATTTTTCCTCTTGTTTAAATCTTATCCCTTTTATTAAAAAATCAATTTAAAAATTCGCCTGTTTACAAATTCTAAGCCATATTTTTTAATAAATCAATATTTTTTTAATCTATTTTAAACAGACAGATTATCAGCGTGTTTTCCGTCATTTAAGGGGAGAATGTTTTGTCAAATTTTAGAATCCAAAATTATTTTGTTAATTTTGACAAATTAAAAGTAATGGATAATTCAATTTTTTTAATAAAAATGTTAAAAGTATGGATTACAAAAAGGAAAAACAAAGCAATTTTTTAAAAGCAAGATTTAGGAGTTTTAATTATGCCTTTAAAGGTTTAAAATATTTTTTTAAGACTCAAAAAAACTCATGGATTCATTCATTTATTACGGTTTTGGTTATTGTATTAGCCATAATTTTAAAAATTAGTTTTGTTGAATGGTGTTTTATTATTTTTGCAATAGGGTTTGTTTTTGTCGCTGAATTGATAAATACTGCAATAGAAGTTTTTATCGACTATATTTGCCCGAGTTACAATATAAGTGCTGGTAGGTCAAAAGACCTCGCTGCTGCTGCTGTATTTTTTGCAGCTTTAATTTCTGCATTTGTTGGACTTATAATTTTCCTCCCTAAAATAATTATTTTATTTTAAATGTTATGCTTATTAATCATTATTTTTTTAAATTTGTAATTTATTTTAATAGAATAATTATTTTAAAAAAATTTTAATTCTCATTTTGTTTTAATAAAAATTTGGATTGAAAATAATAGTAAAAACTAAAAGTCATGAAAAAAATATCTTTATTAATTCTACTATCATTATTGATTAGTACATTATCGTATTCACAGATAACAATAACTTCAAGTGATATGCCTGATGCTGGTAGCTGGTATCGCATGAGTAATACAGCAAACCTTTTAAGCATTAATCCAAAAAATACAGGAGCAAATTATAGCTGGGATTTTTCAAATTTAAAATTCAGCAGTCAGTATATTGATACTTTTATTTCTGTTAGCTCAACTGCACCTACTTACAGATTTATATTTGATAACTTTTTAAATCCTGACAGAAAAGCAACTATTGCAACTCCGGAAGTAACGAATATTCTATTGGGTGGATTGGCTATTGGGGACCCTATAAGTTTTTTCCGAGAATCAAGTTCGGTATTTCAATATGAAGGATTTGGTGCTACTATTTCAGGAATTCAAGCCCCTATGCAAAACCAAGTGCCTGATGTTATTTACAAGTTTCCTTTAAACTATGGAGATACATTTTCATCTCTTTCATATTTTGAAACACCCTCCATGTTATCTTCCATTTTATACTACTCAAAAAAGCAAAATAGATTTACAGAAGTAGATGGTTGGGGAACAGTAAAAACACCTTTTGGAACATTTGATTGCATTAGAATAAAATCGGTAATAAACTCAAAAGACAGTATTTATCTTGATTCTTTGGGTACAGGATTTAATATTCCTTTACCAACAGCTGTGGAATATAAATGGCTGGCAAAAGGAATGGGAACTGTTATTTTACAAGTAGATGCTCAAGAAATAATGTCTAATATTATTGTGAATAGCATTTACTATCAGGATAGTCTGAGAAAAAATGATACAACAAGTTCAATTGCAGTCAATAGTGATGAGAATTTTAATATTGAAGTATTTCCAAATCCTTGTAATGGGAAATGTAATTTATCTATTAATTTGAATAAAAATGAAAATCTTAAAACTGAAATTTTTGATATTAATGGGAAATTAATAGAATCTATTAATGAAAAAAAATCAGGAAAATATATTTATTCTGTTAGCTTAGGGAAGGGTTTTTATTTAATAAAATGTAGTGTTGGAAACAAAACTTATTTTAAGAAGATAATTTCTCAGTAAGATAATTCCTCTTGAAAGTGTATTTCTAAAAGCTATAGTAGCATCCTGTATAAACTCCCAACGAATAAGGATGGTTTGATGTGGTGTTTCCTTTATCTATTTGATTTAAAGAATACCTAAATTTTGGTTCAACACTTAAAATCATATTGTTGGTTATCTCATAATTTATTCCAATTCCTGTTATTCCATTATAATTGATACTTCGTATATTATCTGTTTCTCCGATTTTTTGTTTATAATAACTGTTTACAAGTAATGCGTCATTACTTACAAGAAGTGATGTGCTAAATCCACCAAGTATATTCAATTTAATTTTTTTATCAATAATTGTATATTTAAATACCAAAGGAACTTCCAGATATTCAAAACTTTGTACAAGTTCGGAATTATTTTGAAATAGTAAACTTCCCTCAGCATCCATTCCTACAATTTGTGAGTTTTTGTATGCAAGTTCGTTTAATGTTGTTTTTGATTTATGATCGGCAATAACTGCACCTGCCGAGGAATTAATTACTGAATAATTATTATATGATGAACCACGTCTTTCAAAAACAAACACTTCCTCAGAAATTTGTCCTGTTTGAAAATAGCCAATGCCTGTTTGCATGCTAAGGCGATTGTTTAAATTATAGTTAAGTTCAACTCCTCCCGAATAAGCTATCAGTGGAAGTTCATTATTATTAGAACTGGTATTTATATTTTTACTAACAAGAGCATCATTGGTTTCTTCCCAAAGCCCTGACCCATGATTAATATTTCTGTAGGAATAAAGAGGTGTAATATTTCCTCCTATTAACCATTTATCTTTTTCATCCTTTTCAATACTGCTATTCATTGCAATAGGAGGTAAGCTTAATAATCCTATAGCCATTTGTTTTTTTAGCTTAACATCCATAATCTGGTAAATATCAGCTAATTGATGCACTTCAATTTTTTGCAATTTTTTTCTTATTAATTTTACTGCATTTTTTGTTTTACTAATTTGTGTTTTAGGCTTTTGGTTATCAGTTGAGGTTTTTACTAAAATACTTTTATCGTTCAAATTTTGTTTTTGTTCTGTTTTTGTGTTTTGTGCAATTTTTTGTGTTGTATTATTTTTATTATTCTCTTTAAATGTTTTTGTTTTTAATTCATTTGAAATTATTTGAGCTTCTTGAATAGATTCATTTTTATTTAATTCTGAAATATTTATATTATTTTGTTTCTCATTAGTTTTTTTAATAGCTAAATTGTTGTTGAATTGTGTTTTAGACAAAAAGTATCCTGCACTAAATGCGATAACAACAGCTACAGATGCAGCAGCAAGCCAAACAAGTTTATTGTATTTAAAACCTTTATTTAAAGCAAGTGAGCTTTGGATATCTTTCCAGATATATCCAGGGGGATTAGCTTCTTTGCCTTGAAATGCATCCTTAAATGCATTATCAATATTTTTATTTTTACTCGTCATACTACCATTTTCTTTTTATCAGATACAAGTTCTTTTTTTACTTTTTCTTGCAAAATATTTCTTGCTCTCGATAGGTTTGATTTTGATGTTCCTATAGAAATGCCCATTTCTTTGCTTATTTCTTTATGTGAATAACCTTCAATGCCGTAGAGATTAAAAACCATCCTGTATTTTGGTGATAATTGCTGTACATATTTTAGTAAATCATTAAAAGAAATTTGAGAAATTACGTCTTCGTACGAAACATCTTCAATATATTCATAAACATCATTTACCGGATGTAATTGATTTTGTTTTCTAAATTTTTCCAGTGCAGTGTTTATCATTATCCTTTTCATCCAACCTTCAAAAGAACCTTTTCCCTTATATTGTCCAATTTTGTTAAATATTTTTAAAAAACCGTCATGCAAAATGTCTTCAGCTTCGGTTTGATCCTTTGAATAATAGAGACATACAAAAAATAGCTTTGACGAATACAATTTGTAGAGTTTGCTTTGTGCATCTCTTTTGCATTTGCGACAGCCTTTTAATATCTCATCCAGATTATTCACTTAATCAATTTTCTTTAACATTACTGAATGCATTTTTTCCTTAATCCATGTTTTTCAGATGAAAACCTAATGCTTTTGGTTGCGTAAAGTTATGAAATTAATATCGATAGAAGTAAATATTCAGGATTTTAAGTTGGATTACAACTAAGACTAAAGATATAATGATTAGCTTTTTTTAGAAAAGTTAATATTTTATGCATTAAATAGTGGCACTAAGAAAACTTTGTATTACTCATTATACTTGGGCTTTGAATTTAAAATGGATGTGAATGTAAAAGTCATTCAATTGTCATTAATACTCATTTAGCCAAGCTGTCATTAGGCTTTGTAACTTAATGACAATTTAATGACTACTTTATGACATTAGATTCAAGCGACAAAATACACATAAATTTCTAACAGTCAAAAACATACGTTTTTCTTATAGCCACTAAATAGTTATTGTGCAAATACTTCAAAGTTAAATTTCTGTCTCCGCAACCTTTTGGAATGATACTCATCTAAACAATGAA
>JAYEOP010000058.1:0-10453 GCA_034723125.1 Bacteroidota bacterium
TCGTCTTCAGCTAATTCTACCTCTGCAAGCGGGCTAAACAAATACACTTTTTTAGTATTCATTTCCACACATTTATATCGTTTTCGTAATTTTTCTCTTTTTACAAAAAGCCTGTTTCCTCTCCACAAAAATTGACTGTCTTCGGGAATATCTTCAAGCAATAATAATTCAGAATTATTGTTATCGTATTTTTTAAATGCTTTTGCTAAAGATAAATCTGCGGTTGTTGAGGCTTTGGGATTTTGCATATATCTTGAAAGTGGCTTTTCAATATCTTTAGGAAATACATTTGCAAGAATCAAGGGTGTCATTAGATTGGTAAAAATATTCTTCCACTCAGCACCATGTGGTTTAGCACTTCTTTTGTAAAGCTCCCATACTTTTAAATGTGCTATTTCGTGAACTAATGTAAGTAAAAAGCTATACTGATTTAAACTGCCTGTAATGTTTATTACGTGCTGTTGTTTTTTGCTTGTTGCCCTAAAAGACCCCAATCTTGTTTGTCTGGCGTTTGTTATTTTTATTAAAATATTTTGTTTTATCAATAATTTCTCAATGTAAGGAAGAGTGTTTTCAGGCAGGTAATTTTGAAGTTTTTCTATGGACATCCAATTCGGCAATTATTATTTATTCTGATTTTAAATCTTCAATAATGTCCCTAAAGCTCAGGTGTTTTTGTTCTCCCGAATGCATGTTTTTAAAAGTATATAACCCAGATTTTATTTCTTCTTCTCCAATTATTACCACATAAGGAATATTTAGTTTGTTTGCATAGGTCATCTGCTTTTTAATTTTTACAGCTTGCGGATATAGCTCTGCAATTATTCCTTCTTTCCTTGCTTTTGCCAATAAAGGGAGACAGTGTTTAGCTTCTTTTTTGCCAAAATTCACAAAAAACAGTTGAGTAGTTTTTGAACTTTCAGGAGGAAATTTATCTAATTCCATCAAAACATCAAATATTCTATCTGCCCCAAAAGAAATTCCAACTCCAGAAACATCAGGCATTCCAAAAATCCCCGTAAGGTCATCATATCGTCCTCCTCCACAAATACTTCCCATTTTCACATCATTTGCAACAACCTCAAAAATACTTCCTGTATAATAGTTCAATCCTCTGGCGAGAGTCATGTCAAGTTCAAAAAGCTCTTTCTCTGTAAAGGTTTTTGTATAACTATATATTTCTTCTACCTCTTCTATTCCTTCTTTTCCAATTTCCGAATCAGCAAGTAGCTCTTTAAGTTCTTTTATTTGTTCAAAAAACTTTGTCTTTTTTGAGGTGATAACTGATTTAATTGTTTGAATTGCTTTTTCAGGAATTGCTTTTGAAGCAAGTTCTTTGCAAACATTTTCTATTCCGATTTTTTCAAATTTATCAATTGCTACGGTTATGTCAATAAATTTATCGCTTGTGTTTGTTATTTCTGCCAGCCCCAATAATATTTTTCTGTTATTTAATTTTGTTGTTATACTTATTCCAAGCTTTTCAAAAACTTCATTTATTATTTGTAACAACTCAACTTCATTGAGCAAGGAATCACTTCCAATAACATCAACATCACATTGATAAAATTCTCTGTAACGTCCTCTTTGAGGCTTATCTGCTCTCCAAACGGGCTGGATTTGGTATCTCTTAAATGGAAAAATAATTTCGTTTCTATTTTGAACAACATAACGTGCAAAAGGAACCGTTAAATCAAATCGCAATCCTTTTTCAGAAATTTTTGCCGACAGTTTGTTGAGGTCTTTTTTATGATAATCATCATCTCTAACTTTTGATAAAAAATCCCCTGAGTTCAGTATTTTAAAAAGTAATTTATCACCCTCATCACCATATTTGCCAAGCAATGTAGATAAATTTTCCATCGCTGGTGTTTCTATTGGCATGTAAGCATATTTTTGAAATACTGATTTAATAGTATCAAAAACATAGTTTCTTTTTACCATTTCTTCAGGTAAAAAATCTCTTGTTCCTTTTGGTATTGATGGCTTTTCCATTTATTTAGTAAATTTAAAAAATACAAAAATCAAATTTCAGGATTATTCTTTTAGCTGTTAAATATTTTTCTCGATATAATCTATTAAAACATGAATTACTTTTATATGAATTTCCTGTGCTCTATCTGAATATTCTGATTTTGGTGCACGAATTTCAATATCACACAAGCCCGCCATTTTACCTCCTGTTTTAGCTGTCAATCCTATAACTTTTAATCCTTTTTCTTTAGAAACATTAATCGCATTAATTACATTTTGAGAATTTCCACTTGTGCTAATGGCAAGCAAAACATCTCCTTTATTTCCAAGAGCTTCAATACTTCTTGAAAAAATCTTATCGTAACCAAAATCGTTTGCCACACAACTAATGTGAGTAGGATCTGCAATAGCAATTGCCGGTAATGCTTTTCTTTTCTTTCTATAATTTCCTGTTAATTCTTCGGCAAAGTGCATAGCATCAGACATTGAACCACCGTTTCCGCATGAGAAAATTTTATTCCCGTTGTTTATGGCTTCAACCATAATATTGCCTGCCTTCTGAATTTTTTCAATATTGGATTCATCCGACAGAAATGTATTTAAAACTTTTTGTGCTTCAACTAAATGCTCTTTTATCCTTTGCATAATTTTTTATTTTTGCTAAAGCTCAGGATGACGAGCTTTAAAGTTTTTTAATCCTTCATCAAGAAACTCAACAAAAGCATCAACATCTTTATCATGTCCTCTTGGTGTAGCAAGAACAGTTTTTCCATCGGTATCAAGGAGAATATAATTAGGCTGAGAGTTTGATTCAAATTGAGTTATTTGAATATCAGCATTCCTTTTGCCAATTGATTTCATTAATTTCCCATTATACCTTGAAGGTTCCCATTCTTCTTTAGGAAGTTTTGTTTTGTCGTCAACATAAAGAGCCATAACCACCCAATCACTTTTTAAACGTTTTAAAACCGCATCATTAACCCAAACACTTTGTTCCATTTCACGACAGTTTACACATCCATGACCTGTAAAATCAATGAAGAGAGGCTTTCCCTGTTCTTTTGCACAAGCTAATCCTTGGTCAAAATCAAAATAACCTTCAAGCCCGTGTGGAAGATGTAAAATATCATTGTACTTTGGTTCGGTACAAAGAGTTTTATTGTCATCATTAAGACTAATCTTTTCAGCGGATAATCCTTTTGTGTATCCTCTAACGATAGAATTAAGATCAAAGCTATGCGATTCCTGAGGAGGTAAATATCCAGACATTCCTTTTAAGGGAGCTCCAACAAGCCCCGGTATCAAATAAACCACAAAGGTAAAAGATAAAATTGCCATTGTAAGCCTTGGTACGCTAACAAAAGGCAAATCACTATCGTGAGCAAATTTTAATTTCCCTAAAAGGTAAAAACCAAGAAGAGCAAAAATCACAATCCAAAAAGCAATATAAACTTCTCTAGGCAAAATTCCCCAGTGATAAGTTTGGTCGGCAACCATTAAGAATTTTAAAGCTAAGGCAAGTTCTATAAAACCGAATACAACTTTTACAGAATTTAACCAGCCACCTGATTTTGGTAGGTTTCCAAGTTTTGATGGGAAAAAAGCAAAAAATCCAAAAGGAAGAGCAAAAGCAAGTGAAAAGCCAAGCATTCCGATTATTGGTTTTATAACTTCTCCCCGTGCGGCTTCAACAAGTATTAATCCTACAATGGGAACTGTACATGAAAAAGAAACAAGCACTAAAGTAAATGCCATAAAAAATGCACCGAAATATCCTCCTTTGTCAGCTTGCTTATCAGATTTGTTAATCATCCAGCTTGGCAAAGTAATTTCAAACAGCCCAAAAAACGAAGCTGCAAAAATCAGGAATATTAGGGTAAAGAAAATATTTGGTATCCAGTGAGTACTAAGCCAATTGATAAAGTCGGGACCTAAAGTAGCTGAAACTACTAATCCGAAAGCCGTATAAATTCCAATTATCGAAAGACTAAAAAACAAAGCTTGTGATTTTGCCTTACTTTTTTTATCACTGCTGTGCATAAAAAAGCTTACAGTCATTGGTATCATAGGAAATACGCAAGGCATTACGATAGCTGCAAGACCTCCAAGAAAAGCAAGTATGAAAAACATTAATAATGTTTTTTCTCCTGTTGTTGCAAGATCAGCTTCCTCATCTTTTTCACCAATTTGAAAATCTTCTGTTAAAGATACGCATTGGTTTTCGTTGCAGACCATATAATCAAAAGAACCTGAAATACTTTGGTTTTTTTTGTCAAGTTTTATTACTTGAGTAAAAACAACTTTGTCGCTAAAATAACTTACTGGCATTTCAAAAGTTGAATCATAAATATCTTCTTTTTCCCCACTTTCAATAATAGAATCTATTAATTCAATATTCTGATTTTCATCAAAAAATAATTTTGACGCTTTGGGTCCTCCCTCATCAACATAGGCAGAATAAAGATGCCATCCTTCTCCAATTTCTGCGGTAATAATAAGTTCTGCCCTTTTTTTACTTATCTTTTTTAGTTCAAAACTCCACTTAACAGGGTCAAGTATTTTTTGCTGGTGTTGTTGAACTTGGCTATTACCAATATCAAAACTCATTGCATCATCAGCTTCTTCGCTTTCTGCAACTTCAGTACTTTCCTCTTCATAACTTACTGCAAAGCTAAAATCAGCACTTAAGGGGTATTTACATGCTTTATCATCACAAATTTGATATTCGGTAAAAGCTTTTATTTCCTTAATCGCTTTAAGTGTTTTTATCTTTTGAACAAAAACAGCCTTATCTGTAAAATATGCTGTTTCCATATCAAATAATTTTTCAAATACTACATGGGCTTTACTTACTTCTTTTATGCCTCCAATAAGTTCGTAAGTATTGTTTTTTTCAAACTCAAAATATATAGGATTAGGACCTATTTTTGTCGGATCATCCGATTTGTTATTCAACGAATATAAATGCCAACCCATGTCAATTTTAGCATTCATATATAAATCATATTCGTTTGTTGCGATTTTTTTTACTTCAAAATCCCACTTTACCTCATTAGTAATTTGTGCTGTTAATTGGAATACAAATGAAAGAATAAAAATCAATGATAAATAATATGTTTTTTTCATTTTCAAATAAATTAATGATTAAAGTGGTCTGTTTTTTTAGTATTGTCAATAACTACAATGTTTTTAAAGCCTGAATTAGTAAGTTCTTTTTTTAGTTTATCTTCATTCCCTACAACAATGATTTTGTAGTTTTCACTATTTAAGTTTGCATCAGCAAATTTTCTAAATGCATTCTTCCATGTCCATTTCACTTTCTTTCTTTGTTTATTAAAAAATTCATCAGGATATTCAGAAATAATTGAATTATAAACAAACTCCGATTTTTGTGAATTTTCTTCATAAGAAGTAAAACCATTATATAAATATTGGTTCTTCAATGCTCTATAAATTTTCCCTTGTATTTTATTTTCTCCGAAATAATCTAATTCAGAAATAACAGAATTGATGCTTTTTGCAACATTCCCTTCATTTGAGTTAAAAGACAAATAATAGCTTTTGTTCTTTTTTCTCATAAAATCTCCTTGTAAAAAATTAGCTTTATTTTCAAAATCACCCTTTCTGCCGATTATATAATTAAGTAAATTTCCTTTAACAGCTTCTTCAAAATTCTGATAAGGAATATCCATATATTTAATAATAACTTTTGGTGTTTTAATATTATCATTTTTCACAATAAATATCGGATTACCAGTTATCACTTCTTTTTCATTTTGTTTTTCCTCAACATCCTCAGGGTTATTCACATAACCAGCATCAGGCATTTCAAAATTCGGCTTAAACCATTGTCTAAAGTTTTCCAAAAAGTCCATAAGTTGTGCTTCATCAACATTTCCTGAAATAACAAGTATTGAATTTTCGGGAGAAATTAGTGCAGGAATAGATTCTGCAATAAAACCTGTCATAATTTTCAAAGGATCTTCTCCACCTAGCACTTCTCTTGATAAAGTACAAGAATCTGTAATTTGTGGATATGCAAGAATTCTTTTTGAAGAGACATTAGCATTCGCTGTATTTAATCTATTGAAAGCACTCTCCGGATTAATTACCGAATTACCACTTTCCCTTAATAACTCATTAAAGAACTCTCTTGTAAGCATTATGTCTTGATTGAGTGTACTAAGAGATAAAACAACTCCAAAGTCACTAGTATAAACGTCCATGTTGTTAGATATTTCACTAAAAGGAATATCTTGTTCGCCAAATTGATTATACTTCTTTCTTTCAATAAAATATTCTTTTACTACTTCCGTTGAAAGATAGTTTTGGAATGGATCATCAAATTTTTTGGTGTTTATGTACAAACTAATGTTCAGCATTTCACCGTCATTAGTTTTTGCTGTTATTATTCTCAATCCGTTTTGATATGTTGAAAGGTTATAACTAGGAGTATTTCTCTTGGATACCTTTTTTATTTTTGGAGAATCTTTTTCTTGAGATTTTTGCTGGATGGATTTTAAATCTTTCTCATCAATATGCTCAATAATAGTTTGTAAATTATGATGAGTAAAATTATTTTTACCTGCAACAAGTTCTTTCTTTTTAAAAGGTACTACGCTTATAATTACTTTTGGTTTATCAATGATATAATCGCTAACAACTCTCATTAACATATCCGGATTTATCATTCTCGTTTTTTCAAGATCCTTATTTAAAAAGCCCGGATTATTTTTATAAAGTTCATATTCAGTAAGTTTTTCAGCTTTTGCTTTTGTTAGTTCTAATGACTTAAGTTTTTGAAATTTATAATTATTCATGTATGAAAATAAATCATCATATACTTCCCATTGAAGTCTTTTTTGTATTTGCATACGTTTTTTTTCAATCGCTTCAATTTCTTCAGGTTTTAATTCCTTTTTTTCATCAACTCCGGCAAGTGGGTCAAAAGATGAAGCAATAGCCTTTACTACAACATCTTTAATCACAGAAAGGGATGTATCTCCATTAGCTTCCACCTCAATAATAAGTTCACCTGAATGCATGTATGATTTATGAACAACATTAAAGCTTTTTGCAAGTCGGGATACAAGAAGTTGCTCATAAAGAACCGATTTTCTTTCGTTTAAGGATTTAGCAAGATAATCGAAATACAGCTGGTAGTCATTATATTTTTCAACTGTCGGGTAAACAATTTTTAACACAGGATTTTCAACATCATATTCATAAGAATAGTATCTGTCTTTAAATAATGAAGATGCATCATTCATATAAATTCTGCTAATATTATGTTCAATTGCATTTGTGCTGTTTTTAGCTTTCGCAAAACCACCGAAATAATTATTTACAAGCTTAAGTACATCATCATTTTCAATATCTCCTGAAATTGTAAGAATAGCATTGTTTGGTCCGTACCAGTCTAAAAAGAATTTTTTTAAATCGTTTAATTTAATATTATTTAAGTGTTCAACTTTTCCAAATAAAGGCCATGAATAAGGATGGCTGTAAGGATATAAAGTTTCTTCTAATTTTGTAATATTTGGTCCTAATTTATTATTATTAAGACTATCAACAACAAATTGAATTAATTCTTCTTTTGTTTTAAAAAAAATTTCTTCCGAAATTGCATCTGTAAAAAATCCCATTCTATCAGATTCCATCCAAAGGATAGTTTCTAACAAACTACTTGGAGCTGTTGTAGCAAGTGTTGTTCTATCTTTTTCAAAATAAATATTACTTTCTCCTCCATAATTTCTAATGGTTTTTTCAAACTCTCCGCTTTCCACATTTTTTGAACCTTGATTAAATAAATTCGCAATAATATATGTAATGCCGGTTCGGTCTGCATAGTTGGTTGAAGAACCTATTCTGTAAGTCAAATTTACACTTACCACAGGGTCTGAGTGATCCTCGTTTATAATGAGTGTTAGTCCATTATCAAATTGATATTTTGAATAAGGAATTGATACATCCATCATTCCACCTTCTTTTTTATCAGTTGTTGATTTATCTGTTTCTATCAACTTATATTGCGAAAATGCATTGCTAATCAATAGAAATGATAAAATAAATAGTCCTAGTTTTTTCATTGTGTTTCTTTGTTTTATTACTTTTAAATTTTAAAGATGTCTTTTGTTTCAATTATTATTCCAAAATTATTTTGAGATTTTTGTCAATTAACCACTGAAAATCTTTGAGTACAATAGCCAAAATTTGTTATCATTACAATAAAATATTCTCCGTTTTTTAAATCCGAAATATTAATATTGTTCTCATAAGTTCCTGCGTTTTTATTTCCTTTTTCTATCTCCTTTACAATTTTTCCTGTTTTTTCAAAAACTGCAAATTTAACATTTGCTTTGTAATTTAAGGAATAGCGGATGATAACATTACTTTTTGCAGGATTCGGGAAGGGTTTAAAAAGTTTTATCCCACTACTAACATTTGTAATTGTTTGTATCTCAGATGTTTTTGAGATTTTTATTTTTGCAACATAAATATCAAGATCTCCATTTCCTTTTCTACCATCTGCCCAAATAGGAAATGCCATTGAGCCGGAAGCAACTACTTGATTGTATTCTCCTATTCCAAATGTATAATTTTTATATCTTACAGTTTGAAAATTCGTGGAAGTTCCTGAAATTCTGCTTTGTGGTGAAAAACTTAATCCTCCATCAAATGAATGTGAAATACAATAATTTACAACTTTATTTTCTGTTTTTGTAGGAGAATATTTTGAATCATACCAACATGCCGTTATAACTCCTTTTTGATTTACAAATATTGTAGAATAAAATTGGTCACGTGGATTTTGAGACATTGTGTCATTTATAACAATTGCTTTACTCCAACTATTTCCTCCATCAATAGAGCGACAAAAATAAATATCTGCTCCTGAAGTTTTCTTTGACGAAATTCCAACAGCAGTAAAAGTCAAATACAAATTGTTTTCATTTGTCGAATTGGAATTATCAGAAGTAATTTGTGTTGCCGGAAACAACCTGTCTTTATATATTCCTGAAATAGATGAAGGCATAATAAAGTCAGTGATTTTATTGGGAGAACTAAAAGTATTTCCTCCGTCTTTTGAAACAGAATGCCAAACAGAATTCATGCTTGAGCAATACGTTAGATGAACATATCCATTGTTGTCAACTGTTATTCCTGCAAAATGTAAATTACTACCGGAACTAATTACTACAGAATTTGAATCAAAATAGTTGTTGTCTGCTTTTTTCCTTTTTACAACGATATTAATTCCATTAACAGTGCTAACCTTTAAATAGGCAACATAAAGGTTGTTTTTGTAAGCTGAATTTGATTTATCACAAACCATCCATTGCTTATCTGCTACTTCATCAAAATCAAAATATGGAGAAATAAATCCTTTTGAAAGTTCTATTTTGTCATTTGCAGAATAATTCCAGCTTGCTCCGCCATCATTAGAAAATGCCCAATTTAAAGCCCAAAAAACAGTGTCTCCATGGTTTTTTTTGTAGTACAAATGAATCCATGAAAAATATAATTTACCATCAGCATCAAAAGCAAGAACAGGATCACCACCTCCAACAATTGTTGAGTCAGCATCTTTTGGCTTTAAAATACTTGTGCTTTTATTCCAGCTATCACCAAAATCCTTAGTAAAATAAACAGGAAGCTCGGGCTTGAGTCTTAAAGTTTGGGCATCTATCACTAATTTTATAGGACTAAGAACGATGTTGTTGCTGTCTGTAGGATTAATAACTGCATGAACTTCCGACTCGGGAGTAGTTGATGTTGCAACTGCTGTTTCGTTTTCCTGATTTAAAACTAAAGTTTGTTGTCTTAGTGTTTTAATAGATTTTGTATTCTCTTCAAATCTTAGCTTTTCTTTTAAAATGTCATTGATTTTATCCTTTCTCAATTGCTGTTGTTTGTTGTTTTGTGAAAACAAAAGTAGTGGTACAATTAGCAGTGTAGCTAAAATCACTTTTATTTTCCAAGCAAAACTTATTAGTTTTAATTTCATTTTCAGACATTTCTACAAAAAGGCAAATTTAGTTCTATCTTTGCTAATTCAGAAATAATTAAGCAAATGTTAGAAAATATCTATTCGGATGAATACTTTATGAAAAAAGCTTTTGAGGAAGCTCAATTAGCTTTTGAAAATGATGAAGTTCCTGTTGGTGCTGTGGTGGTAAACAATAATCAAATTATTGGCAAAGGACACAATCAGGTAGAGATGTTAAACGATGTAACAGCCCATGCAGAAATACTTGCATTAACTGCAGCAAGTAATTTTTTCGGCTCAAAATATTTAGAAAATTGCAAAATTTATGTTACACTTGAGCCATGTGCAATGTGTGCCACAGCAATTAGTTCAGCACAAATTTCTGAAATTATTTATGGAGCAACAGACCCCAAAAAAGGTTTTTCATTGTTTCTGCCATCACTAATAAATTCTAAAATAATAGTTAAAAAAGGAATTTATGAGGAGAAA
>JAYEOP010000058.1:10553-19477 GCA_034723125.1 Bacteroidota bacterium
CAGTTTTTATTTTTCTCTTACTTTTGCACTAATATTTTTCCCGATTTGTAATAATTGTAATTTTTTAGTTTGGACAAAGAAGAAAAAAAGAAAATTAAAGACGGGTTATTTTTAGCTCTTTCCTTTATCCTTATTTTGTGGATAGTAAAACTTATTGAAATTAATTTTGACATCAGTTTTATAAAATATTCTATGTACCCGAGAAAATTAAGTGGTTTAAAAGGAATTATTACCACTCCTTTAATTCACGAAAATCTTATGCATTTGTTCAATAATTCCGTTCCACTTTTTGTTTCCATTATTGGAATAATGTATTTTTTTAGAAAGCACGCTTTTCAAATATTTGCTTTAATATACCTTGTTACTCATTTTATAATTTGGCTTACAGCTCCACAATCATTTATTATTGGAGCCAGCGGATTGGTTTACGCATATCTTTCATTTTTATTTTTTGTTTCCGCCTTTGGTAGCAACAAAAATATGCTTGCTCTTTCATTGATTCTTATTTTTGCTTATGGAACAATGATTTGGGGTATCATTCCTGTTAACACAAATATTTCATGGGAGTCTCATTTGATTGGTGCAATTACAGGATTTGTTTTTGCAATATTTTATAAAAACAAAGGACCTAAAGAAGAAAAGTTTGATTGGGAAGACGAAGAAGAATTTGATGAAGAAAAAAATATTGACCAAATGGATGATGATGAAATAAATGAATTTATTGAACGTAACAGAAAAAAATAATTTTTCTTCTCTGTTAATCTGAGATAAAGAAAGCTCTACAAATTACCTCTAACTCGTCTTTACCTGCAAATGCAATCCGCATTCTTTTGTTTCAGGATTTTCCCACCACCATCTACCGTTTCTTGCTTCTTCTCCTTTTTCAACTGCTCTTGTACAAGGTGCACAACCTATGCTTGGATATCCCTTGTCGTGAAGAATGTTGTAGGGAATTTTCGTTTTGCGAATATAATCCCATATATCTTTTTCCGACCAGTTTAACAATGGATTTATTTTAATTATTTTAAAATCATTATCCCATTCAACTATTTTCATTTCTTCCCTAGTAACCGATTGCCCTTGTCTTAATCCTGTTATCCAAACATCATAACCTTCTAAAGCTCTTCTTATTGGAATCAATTTTCTGATGTTACAGCATAATTTTCTATTTTCTATACTTTCGTAAAAAAGATTAATTCCTTTTTCATTAACCATTTTTTCTACAGCTTCGTACTCAGGAAATTTTATTTCAATTTTTATCCCATACCTTGAGTTTGTTTTGTCAAGAGTATCATAGGTTTCGTAAAACATTCTACCTGTATCAAGTGTAAAAATTTTGGTGCTTTTATCAATTTTTACAATCATGTCTGTCAATACCTGATCCTCTGCTCCCAGACTACTTGAAAATGTGATTTTGCTTTTGTATTCCTTTAAAAAAAACTTTAAAATATCTTCTGCACTAGCGTTTTTTAACTTAGAATTTAATTCGTTTATTTTGTTTTTCATTTTTTTGACTTTTTTAATTAACCAACACTTGCTCCAAGTTCAGCATCTTTTTCGGGACTAAGAAAAATTAAATTCCCATCTTTTTCTTGAACCATCAAAATCATCCCGGATGATTCGATGCCTCGTATTTTTCTTGGTTTTAAATTTTGTAGATAGCTTACTCTTTTTCCAATTATTTCTTGTGCTTCATAAATATGTGCAATTCCCGAAACAACAGTTTTTTGTTCACTTCCTAAGTCAAGTTTTAGTTTTAAAAGTTTGTCTGTTTTAGGAACTTTTTCCGCTTCAATAATTTCGGCAACTTTAATATCCATTTTTATAAAATCGTCAAAGCTGATTTCTTCTTTTTTTTCTTCCATTTTTTTGTTCTGTTGCAAGCTTGCTTTTAATTTTTGGTATTGTTTGTCAATAACTTTATCATCAAGTTTTTCAAATAATAATTTTGCTTTATTAAGCTTCTTCCCTGCTTTTATTAAATCTGTTTTTCCAATATTATCCCAATCCAAAACATCAGAATTCATGTTAAATATGTTCATAATTTTTTCTGATGTAAAAGGTAAAAATGGATTCATTAAAATCGCTACATTTGCTGAAATCTGAATACAATTATTTAAAATTGTTCCTACTTTTTCTTTGTCTGTCTTTATTAATTTCCAAGGCTCTGTTTCTGCTAAATATTTATTCCCTGCTCTAGCCAAATTCATCATTTCTGATAGTCCTTCTCTGAATTTATAATTCTCTAAAGCCTTTGACACTTTAGCTTTTATACCTTCAATATTAATGTCCTTAAGGTCATTAGTATTTTGTGTTTCGGGAACTTTACCGTCAAAATATTTTTCAGTAAGAACCACCACTCTGTTAATAAAATTTCCTAAAAGAGCTACAAGTTCATTGTTATTTCTTGTCTTAAAATCCTTCCAAATAAAATCGCTGTCTTTTGCTTCCGGTGCGTTTGAAGTTAGTACATATCTTAAAACATCTTGCTTTTCAGGAAAATCCTTCAGATATTCATGAAGCCAAACCGCCCAGTTTTTAGAAGTTGATATTTTTTCCCCTTCAAGATTCATAAATTCGTTTGCCGGTACATTGTCGGGTAAAATGTAACTTCCTTCAGCTTTTAACATTGCAGGAAAAATTATGCAATGAAAAACAATATTATCTTTTCCAATAAAATGTAAAAGTTTGGTGTCTTTATCTTTCCACCACTTTTCCCAATCCTTTGTTAATTCCTTGGTTGCAGATATATATCCTATTGGTGCATCAAACCAAACATAAATTACTTTTCCCTCAGCATTTTCAATTGGCACAGGCACGCCCCAATTTAAATCACGTGTAACAGCCCTAGAACGCAGTCCATCATTAATCCAAGAGCTACATTGCCCATAAACATTTGATCTCCATTTACCTTTTTTTCCTTCAATTATCCACTCTTTGAGCCAAGCTTCAAAATCTTTAAGAGGCAAATACCAATGTTTTGTTTCTTTCAAAACAGGTTGGTTTCCTGATAATTTAGATTTCGGATTTTTTAGTTCTCTGGGACTAAGTGCTGAGCCACATTTTTCGCATTGATCTCCATAAGCTTCCTCAAATCCACATTTAGGACAGCTGCCAATAACATATCTGTCGGCAAGGAACATTTTTTCTTTTTCATCATAAAGTTGCTTTTCGGTTTTTTCTACAAAAATACCTTTATCGTAAAGTTTTTTAAAAAATTCCGAAGCTGTTTTGTGATGTATTTTAGATGACGTTCTTGAATAAATATCAAAACTAATTCCAAATTCTTTAAAAGATTTCTCTATCATTTGATGATATTTATCCACGATTTGTTGGGGATTTTTACCATCAGTTCTTGCTTTTAAACTTATTGGAACTCCGTGTTCATCAGAACCTCCAATAAAAATAACCTCTTTATTGTTTAGTCTTAAATATCTTACATAAATATCCGCAGGAATATAAACTCCTGCTAAATGTCCGATATGAATTGGACCATTTGCATAAGGTAATGCAGTTGTTACAGTGTATCTTTGGGGATATGACATATTTTTTTTATTTTGCACAAAATTATATAAAGTAAAAACAATAGCCACAGAAAGATTAAATAATATGTTAGGAAAAAATTATGTGAAAAAAGGAGATTATGTTTCAATAATTGCTCCCGCAGGAAAAATTTCAAAAGAAGTTGTTTTTTCTGCAAAATCAGTTCTTGAGTCTTGGGGATTAAATGTGATTTTAGGAAAAAATCTTTTCAAAAACCATTTCAAATATTCGGCAACAGACCGTCAAAGGCTTGAAGATTTTCAAGATGCTCTTGATTCTAAAGAAATAAAAGCTATTATTTGTGCTAGGGGTGGTTACGGATTAATTAGAATTATCGATAAAATTGATTTTACAAAATTTTATGAAAACCCTAAATGGATAGTTGGCTTTAGTGATATTTGTATTTTGCATTCTTACGTAAATAATCTTTTTAAAATACCAACTATTCATGGTCCTATGTGTAACGGTTTTTTACAAGAAGAAAATAAATCTTCATTGAAATATTTAAAATCTATACTCTTTGGAAAATTCCCCTTTTACGAAATTCCTACTAATAAATTAAATAAAATCGGTAAAGCAAAAGCAGTTCTTATTGGAGGAAATTTAAGCATAATTGACAGCTTGATAGGAAGTAAATCGGATTTTGACCCTAAAGGAAAAATTTTGTTTATAGAAGAAACAGGAGAATATTTATACAAAATAGATCGAATGATGTGGGGATTAAAACGAAGTGGAAAGCTTAAATATTTATCAGGATTGATTGTGGGAGAATTTTCTGAAACAATGGAAAAAGCAAATGTTTTCGGAAAAAATGCCTATGAGATTATTTCAGAAATTGTTGAAAATTATGACTTTCCTGTTTGTTTTGATTTTCCTTCGGGACATGGAAATATCAATTATCCATTAATATTTGGAAATAAAATTACTTTGTCAGTTGAAGAAAAAAGTAGCTTTTTGAATTTTGATTAAGATGGGTTTTAATAACTATTTTAATTCTTTTTTAACCATTTCAATTTTGTAGCCTTCAATAATATCTCCTACTTTAATATCATTAAAGTTCTTAATTCCTATTCCACATTCATATCCGGATTTTACTTCTTTTGCATCTTCTTTAAATCGTTTTAAAGAATCTATTTCTCCTGTAAAAACTATTACTCCTTCTCTAAGAACTCTTATATTTGTATTTCTTGTAATTTTCCCATCCATTACTTTACTACCTGCGATAGTTCCAGCTTTAGTAATTTTAAAGACATCTCTAACTTCAATATTACAAACAATAACCTCTTTTTCGGTGGGTTCAAGCATACCCTCTATTGCGAGTTTCAATTCTTCAATAGCATCATAAATTACAGAATATGTTCTTACGTCAATTCCATCTTTTTCTGCTAATTTACGTGCATTCAATGATGGTCGTACTTGGAAACCAATAATAATCGCATCAGTTGCTGTAGCAAGAAGAATATCTGATTCAGAAATTTGACCTACTCCTTTATGAACAATATTCACTTGAACTTCTTCATTCGATAATTTTTGCAATGAATCTGATAATGCTTCTACAGAACCATCAACATCACCCTTAATAATTACATTTAATTCTTTGAAACTACCAAGTGCGATTCTTCTACCGATTTCTTCAAGTGTTATATGTTTTGAAGCTCTAATTCCTTGCTCTCTTAATAATCGTTTTCTTTGATTTGCTAAAGATTTGGCTTTGTGTTCGCTTTCCAATACATAAAAAACATCTCCTGCTGTGGGTGCTCCATCTAAGCCTAATATTTCTACAGGTGTTGATGGTCCAGCTATTTTTACTTTTTTACCATACTCATTAACCATAGCTTTTACCCTTCCGTAATAAGCACCGGCAATTATTGAATCACCTATTTTTATTGTTCCTTTTTGTATAAGAATATTTGTAATTATCCCTTTACCTTTATCAAGAGACGCTTCTACAACAGTACCTGTTCCTCTTTTTTTATTATCTGCTGTTAACTCTAACATTTCTGCTTCTAAAAGAACTTTTTCTAATAGCTCATCAACATTTAATCCTGTTTTTGCAGAAATTTCCTGACTTTGTATTTTCCCTCCCCAGTCTTCAACTAACAAATTCATTTCCGAAAGTTGTTTTTTTATTTTTTCAGGATCAGAAACTTCTCTATCAATTTTATTTATTGCAAAAACAATGGGAACATTAGCTGCCTGTGCGTGGCTGATAGCTTCTTTTGTTTGTGGCATAACGTTATCATCAGCAGCAACAACAACAATAACAATGTCTGTTACTTTTGCTCCTCTTGCTCTCATTGATGTAAATGCTTCGTGACCGGGAGTATCTAAAAATGCTATCGATTTGCCATTTTTTAAATCTACTTTATAAGCCCCTATGTGCTGAGTAATTCCCCCTGCTTCACCTTTAATAATCTGTGATTTTCTGATATAGTCAAGTAGGGATGTTTTTCCGTGGTCAACATGACCCATGATTGTAACAACAGGTGATCTTGGAGCAAGATTTTCTTCGTTATCAGGCTCTTCCAATGATGGCTCGTTGGTACTTTCACTTTTAAATTTTGTTTCAAAACCAAATTCATCAGCAACAACCTGTATTGTTTCTGCATCTAATCTTTGATTTATATTTACCATCAAACCCAAATTCATACATACCATTATAACTTCTGTAACATGCACGTCCATCATGTTTGCTAATTCATTTACGGTAATAAATTCTATTAGTTCAAGGATATTTTTTTCTTGCTGTAGGCTTTCTTCTTTTTGCTTTTGCCTTATTTCTTTCTTCTTCTTTTTTCTTTCTTTTGCCTTCTGAACGCCTTCGCCTTTTTGTTTACTAGTTAATTTTGCTAATGTTGAAGATACTTGCTTTTGGATTTGCTTATCATCAACAACGATAGGTTTCTTTTTTGGTTTGTTTTTATCTTTTTGAACTTTATTCGTGCCTACATTTGGTTTTGCTTTTTTAGAAAAAACTCTTCTTCTTTTTCTTTTTATTGATTTAGGGTCAGATGTTGATGCAACAGGTTTTCTTTTTTTCTTCTTTTTGGTAAATTGATCAACGTCTATTTTTCCTATAATTTTTAATCCTTTTCCTTCCGGTACCTCTTCTTCTTTCGCTTCCTTTTTTACTACTGCTTCTTTATCTTGCTCTGTTTTTTCTTTTGGTTCTGTCTCTATCTTTTTTTCTTCTATTTCCTTAACATCATCCTTTTTTTCTTCTATTTCTTTGCCCTGTTCTTTCTCTTCTTTCTTCTTTTTTTCTTCCTCTTTCTTGGCTTCCTTTTTTTCTTTTTTCTTTGACTCTTCTTTCTCTTTTTCTAATTTTTTCTTCTCTTTTTTAGCTTTTTTCTTTTCTTTTGGATCTTCTAATTTTATTTTTCCTACTATTTTTAAACTTTTTACTTCATCCTTTTTTTCTATTGTTTTTTCTTTTTCTTCAATTTCTTTAACGGGTTCTTCGTCTTTCTTTTTGCTTTCTATTACTACTTTTTCTTCCTCTTTTTCCTCTTTTTCAACTTTCTTAGGTTCTGTTTTTTCTTCCTTTTTTTCCTCAATTATTTCAGGCTGTTCTTCTTTTGCCTTAGGCTGTTTTTCCTCTGGTATTTCTATTTTTTCTTCTTCATCTTTTGCCTCTACTTGTTCTTCTTTAGCATCCTTTTCTTCCTCTTTTTCAAGTAATTCTTCTTTAACTTCTCTTAAGTACTCTTCTCTTTCTTCAATTTTTCTTATTCGCTCTTCTTCTTCTTTAATATCTTTAGCATTTTCCTCATCTGTATATTCTTTTTCTAATTTATCCGAACTAAAATTTCCCAATAATAGTTTTATAACATCCGAATCTAATTTTGTATTTGGATTTGGATCGCTTCCGATATCAATCTTTTTATCCTTTAAAAATTCAATTATTGTTGTTGTTGCAATATTAAATTCTCTAGCAACTTTTGATAATCTTTTTGCCTTTGTTTTTTCTGTCATCTAAAATACTTTTCTTATTCAAATTCTTCTTTAAGAACATTTAATACATTCTCTATTGTTTCTTCCTCTAAATCAGTTTTTTTTGCTAATGCCTCTTTTGAATATTGCAAAACACTTTTTGCGGTTTCGCATCCTATTTTTTTCAACTCTTCTATTACCCAATTTTCAATTTCGTCAACAAATTCACTTAATTCTACATCAAACTCATCTTCATCAATATCTCTAAAAACATTAATTTCGTAACCTGTAAGCTTAGCTGCTAATTTAATATTAATACCTTCTTTACCTATTGCCAGTGAAACCTGATCGGGTTTTAAATAAACAAAAGCAGTTCTTTTTTCTTTATCAATATCAATCTTTGTTATTGTTGCAGGACTTAATGAACGAGTTATAAATAATGAATCATTTTCTGTATAATTAATGATATCAATATTTTCATTTTTTAATTCTCTAACAACACCATGTATTCTTGAGCCTTTCATTCCAACACATGCACCTACGGGGTCTATTCTATCATCATAAGATTCAACAGCAACTTTTGCTCTGTCTCCCGGTTCTCTAATTACTTCTTTTATAATAACCAAGCCATCAGCTATTTCAGGAACTTCTATTTCAAATAATCTTTTAAGAAATTCAGGAGATGTTCTTGATAAAATTACTTTGGGATTAGTGTGCATATTTTCAATTGTATGAACAACAGCACGTACATTGTCTCCTTTGTTAAAATAGTCCCTTGGAATTTGTTGGTTTTTAGGAAGAATCATTTCATTGCCATAATCATCAAGTAAAAGAATTTCTCTCTTCCAAATCCTATACACTTCTGCTGAAACAATTTCATCAATCCTATCTTCGTATCTTTTAACCATCTCCCCACGTTCAATATCAATAATTTTATTCTGCATATTTACTTTTGCAGTTTGAATGGCTCTTCTTCCGAATGAGGCTATTTTTATTTCATCTGATATGTCTTCTCCAACTTCAAAATCTTCTTCTATTTTTTGTGCTTCTGTAATTCCTATTTGTGAGTTATCATCTTCAACATCTTTATCTTCAACAATTTCTCTGTTTCTCCATATTTGAATATCACCTTTTTCAGCATTAATTATTATATCATAATTTTCGGCACTACCAAATTTTCTTTCAATTAAATCAAGAAATACGGATTCAAGAACCCTAATCATTTTAACTCTATCAATATTTTTTATATCTTTTAAACCCGCAAACGATTCAATTATATTATCCCTATCCATTATTATACTACTTTAAACATAGTTAAAAATTAACAATTTCTACAAAAAAAGGGGACATAGTCCCCTCTCAAATCACCGCAAATATATAATTATTTATAAAATCTAACACATATTGTTTAATATTATTTAATTGTTAATAAGATGGTTCTATAAATA
>JAYEOP010000059.1 GCA_034723125.1 Bacteroidota bacterium
TTGAATTAATAATGGATGTGAATGTAAAAGTCATTCAATTGTCATTAATAGTCATTTAGCCAAGCTGTCATTGGGTTTTGTAACTTAATGACAATCAAATGACTACTTTATGACATTAGATTCAAGCAACAAAATACACATAATATTCTAACAGTCAAAAATATACGAGTTTTCTTATAGCCACTAAATATGTTGTTACTACTCAGCAAATTTCATTATTAATAATTCCTTGTTTCGCAACCGCTAAAGCTACAGCGAACGTGGTCAATATTCGATATTTTTACGACAATATATATGCTGAGCGGTCATAAACTGTGTTTTGCTATACGATGTAAATGGAGAGTAATCAATACGTTAAGCATAGTGCCAAAGTTCAGTTTATTAAGCGGCATATTTGAAATTTAATTGGTATTACTCAAAAAAATCTCCTTTCCTTCCAAATTTTATTGAAAGAAAAGGAGTGAGTTAATAAAAATATGAAATAGCTTTTAAGTTTCTTTTACTAATTCTAAACCTTTAGTAATTGCTTTTTCATTAAGAGGAATAAGATGGTGATGTCTCTCCGGTAATGATTTTTTTAAACCTTTGATAACATTTTCCATTTTCAGAATAGGTTTGATTTTCAAATATCCACCTAGAACTATCATATTAAATATTTTGGGATTTCCCATTCCTGTTGCTTCCGCAGTAGCAGTAATTTTATAAATTTTAATATCTTTTCTAGTCGGATTTTTACTTATTCCGTTAGGGTCGTAGAGTAAAACGCCTCCCGGCTTAACTGTTTCCTCAAACTTATCCATTGATTGTTGATTGAGGATAATTGCTGTATCATATTCATTTAAAAGCGGAGAGCTTACTTTGTTGTCGCTAACGATAACAGTAACATTTGCTGTTCCACCTCTCATTTCTGGACCGTAAGATGGCATCCAGCTTACTTCTTGGTCTTGCATAATTCCGGAATAGGCAATAATCTTTCCCATTGAAAGAACACCTTGACCGCCAAATCCTGCTATAATTATTTCTTCTGTCATAATTTTTTAATTTTAGAGTTAAAATTATTTGTTTACAATTTCACCATCAACCTTAATATCTCCTAAAGGATAGAAAGGAAACATATTGTCAACCATCCATTTATTAGCATCCAAAGGAGTCATTTTCCAACCTGAATTACAATTAGAAACAATTTCTACAAAGGAAATACCTTTGTTTAAAGTTTGATTTTCAAATGCTTTTCTAATGGCTTTTTTAGCTTTTCTTACATTTCCCGGTGTATGAACCGCTTGTCTTGTAACATAATGAGTACCCGGCAATTGAGCTATTAGTTCTGTTATTTTTAAAGGATTTCCCATCAATTCAACATCCCTACCGAAAGGGGAAGTTGATGACTTCATCCCAGGAAGTGTAGTAGGAGCCATTTGTCCTCCTGTCATTCCATATATTCCATTATTTACAAAAATAATAGTAAAATTTTCGCCTCTGTTACAAGCATGAATAGTTTCCGCTGTACCAATTGCAGCCAAATCACCATCTCCTTGATAAGTAAAGATGTATTTTTCAGGCATTAATCTTTTTAAAGCTGTTGCCACTGCTGGAGCTCTTCCGTGAGCAGCTTGTTGCATATCAACATTCATAAATTCGTAAGCAAGAACAGAACAACCTACAGGTGCTACTCCAACTGTGTCTGCCTGTATTCCAAGTTCTTCAACAATTTCCATTGTAATACGATGAGCCGTTCCATGACCACAACCCGGGCAATATGATAATGTTTTATCTGTCATCAATTTGGTTTTTGAATAAACCAAATTTTCTTCACTGATAATATCTTTTATTCCTATATTTTCTGACATGATTAACCTCCTATTAATTTATTATTGAGTGCTTCTACAACCTCATTTGGCATAGCTATTACTCCACCCATTCTACCAAAATGTTCAACTTTCACTTTTCCATTTACTGCAAGTCTGATATCTTCTACCATTTGACCGGCATTCATTTCTACTGATAAAATCCCTTTTACTTGATCTGCTAATTTATTTATTTCTTCTGTTGGGAAAGGGAAAAGAGTTATTGGTCTTAGTAAACCAACTTTTACTCCATTTTCTCTTAATGTTTTTACTGCTTTACTGCAAATACGTGCTGAGGAGCCAAAAGCAACAATTAAATATTCAGCATCATCACAATCAAATTTTTCAAAAAGCACTTCAGTATCTATCATTTTTTTGTACTTCTTCTGTAATTTAATATTATGTAGTTCTTGTTTTTCGGAAACAAGTTCTAATGATGTAATAATATTTCTTTCCCTATCAGGAGTTTTTCCTGTAGTTGCCCATGGGCATTTCTTCATTATTTCTTCTTCAGTAAGTCGTTTTTGCTGTGGTTTAAATTCAACTTTTTCCATCATTTGTCCAATAACACCATCAGAAAGTATCATTACAGGATTTCTGTATTTAAAAGCTAAATCAAAACCAAGTGAAACAAAATCAGCCATTTCCTGTACTGAAGAAGGTGCAAGAACAATTAGTTTGTAATCACCATGTCCACCACCTTTTACAGATTGAAAATAATCTGATTGTGAAGGTTGAATTGTTCCTAAACCAGGACCTCCTCTTTGAACATTAACAATAAGACATGGTAATTCGGCACCGGCTATATATGATAGTCCTTCTTGCTTTAGGCTAACACCGGGGCTTGATGATGATGTCATTACTTTTTTGCCGGCAGCTGCTCCTCCATAAACCATATTTATTGCTGCAACTTCCGACTCTGCTTGAAGAATAACCATACCGGTTCTTTCATGTGGCTTTTCAATCATAAAATATTCTAAAACTTCTGATTGCGGAGTAATCGGATAGCCGAAATACCCATCTGCTCCTGCAAGGATAGCTGCTTCTGCTACCGCTTCATTTCCTTTCATTAATTTTATTTCTGTCATTTTTTTAATTTTTTTGGGGATGAATTATTCGGTTATTCTTTTTCTATATACAGTAATTACTCCATCTGGACAAACTATTGCACAATTAGAGCAACCTGTACATGCTTCAGGATTTTCCATGTATGAATAATGATAACCTTTTGCATTTACTTCTTTTGCCATAGCGATAACATCCATTGGACATGCTTCAGTACAAAGTTCACATCCTTTGCATTCTTCTGTGTCAACGACAATAGCACCTTTTATTTTTGCCATATTTTTTATTTTAAATTTGTTTAAATATAATGCGTAAACATTATTTTTTTGCACAAATGTTAAAAAAAAAATGATTTTTTTAAAACTTATTTAATTATTTTTTTATTACTCATAAAATCAGGAGTTTGCAATTTCTTGTGATACTTATTTATTGACTTTCGGAGCTTAAACTTGCAGAAATCATTTTCCTATAGAACCTCCCTTAATAACCTGCCCCGTTTTTTTTGTGGGATACGGTTCTCCTGCTGAAGCAGGACAAGTTGTGAGATGTTTAGGGCTAAAATTCCATTTTATCCACTTGACTGCTTTTAGTAATTTATTTCAACCATTCTGTAAAATTAGTTGAATTTACTACTTCAAATGACGCTTGTGGATATGCACTTTTCCACTGAGAAGGTGTTTTAACTTTCACTTCTTTCCATTTAAATTCATACCCAAATAGATTGCCATCTCGTTCTTCAATCCAATCAATTTCCTGCTGTTCATACGTTCGCCAAAAATAATTATTTGAAGATATTCTATTATTGTTTTGATATTTTATCCTTTCACTTATCATATAGTTTTCCCACAATTGTCCAATATCATTTCTTGATGCAATTGGATTGAAGTTAGCAATTACTGCATTTCTAATTCCATTATCTAAGAAATACCATCTTGAATTTTTCGTTATTTCTTTTCGTAAATTTCTACTAAATCCTTCTACTTTATGAAGAATATAAACCTTGCTTAATAAATCTAAATACTTCTCTACTGTATTTTTACTTAGCCCCAATTTTTTTCCCAATTCCTGCATTGATACTTCTCCTCCAATTTGGAAAGCAATTAATCTTAATAAATTAAATATCTTCTGCGAATTCTTAATGTTTTCATAAACAAGGATGTCTTTCAAAAGATATGAACTAATCATTTCATTCAAATAATCAATTTTATCAACTTTATCAGGTATATGTATTAATTCAGGATAATTTCCAAAAATTAGCCTTTCCCTTATTTTATCAATTTTCGATATATTGTTTTCTACTTGCTTGTATTCTGCTTCGGAAAAAGCATAAAGATTAAATGTATATTTCCTACCCGTTAAAGGTTCTCCTGTATTTTTATTTATATCAAAAGATGATGAACCTGAAATAATAATTCTTAATCCTTCAATTTCATCAATCATTAGTTTTAGCTTCTGACCAATATCAGGTATTTTTTGAGCTTCATCTATATACAGAAATTTATATGACCCCAAAATTTGTTTATAATTTTCTGCTGACCTAACAGAAAGTTTGTCGTGTACATTTATATCTTCTCCATTTAGAGTTAAAATGGGTTCATTTATTTCAGTTAATATTCTTTTAACTAAAATAGTTTTACCAACTCTTCTTGCTCCAAAAACTAAAACAACTTTATTCGGTTGTAATTTTGAAATTATGTTTTCCGATATATCCCTGACTAAATAATCCATAATACTGTCAATTTGATGACGCAATTTACAATAATTCTGTCAAGCAAGCAAATAATAATGCTGTTTTTTTTAAAAAACTAAGGTCGTTAATTTTTTTTTTTAGGTGGATACTTTTCGGTTAATAGAGTGGGTAGTTTTCGGTTAATATATACAACTTGTTCCTTTACTCGCCCTGTTACTTGCCCTGTTACTTGGTGGGTAACTTCAGATATTTGTTTACGATAAACAATAGTCCTAAACATATCTTCCTGAATAAAAACAGCTTCTATTAATCTTTGATATATCATTTAATCCTACTTTTTAAAGCTAAACCTTTTTTTGTAAGGCGATATTTTTGAGTTGGACTTTTAGGGGAATCAGGCTGAGTCATCTCTATGTATCCACCCTCAATAGCCGGGTTTTGATAATTTGTCACATAATTCCTTTTATCAGTTAAATTAAGTGCTTTCTGGATTTCTTCCCTACTCATTATCTCAATAAAATGTTTTATAAGTCTTTTTACTTGGGGGGTTACTTGGGGGGTTACTTGGGGGGTAACTTCCTTGATTTGTTCACGATAAACAATAGTTCTGAACATATCCTCCTGAATAAAAACAGGTTCTTTCAGTTCGGCTTTTTTTGCTTTTTTTATCATATCGGTTGTGCCGGTGCCCAATCTTTCGATATATGCCGT
>JAYEOP010000060.1 GCA_034723125.1 Bacteroidota bacterium
TAAACAAATCAAGAAATAAGCATTTCAGCAAAAATTAGTTTGCTTGAAATTCATAAGGCATCAGCATATAAACGCCATTCATTTCCCTTGTTTCCTGTACTTTTTTATAAAGTTTATAATCCTCTTTAAAAACAGATTTAGCAAATCTATCTTTTACATTCATTCCAAAGCTTCCAAATATTTTTTCAAAAGGATTTTTCTCATCAGGCAATATTTTCAATCTGTAATTTTCAAGTTCAGCCATTTCAGCAGCTATTTCTATTGCATCATAAAGTCCACCTAATTCATCAACCAATCCATTTTTTAATGCTTGTTCTCCTGACCAAATTCTACCTTGTGCAATATTTCTAACTACAGAATCCGGTAAATTCCTTCCTTCTGCTACTCTTGAAACAAAATCATCATAAGTATTATTTACAAAATTCTGAATAATAGCTTCTTCTTCAGGAAGCATTTCCCTATTTGGGTTCATCATATCAGAATATTTTCCTGTTTTTACTCTATCGAAAGTTACACCTAATTTGTTGTTCCAGAAATCTTTCATATTCATAAAAAGTCCGAAAACGCCAATTGAACCTGTTATTGTATTTGGTTGTGCAACAATTCTATCGGCAGGACAAGCAATATAATAACCTCCTGAGGCTGCAAGGTCTCCCATTGAAACAACAAATGGTTTCTTCTCTGCAGCAAGTTTTACTTCTCTCCAAATTATATCTGATGCGAGAGCAGCACCACCCGGAGAATTTATTCTTAATACAATAGCTTTTATTTTTTCACTCTCTCTAGCTTTTCTAATTGCTTTTGATAGTGATTCAGCACCAATATTTTGATCAGAACCTTTTCCCATTCCAATACTACCTGAAGCATAAATTAGTGCAATCTTTTCTTTTGTATATTCCTTCTTTTCTTTCTTTTTAACATCGCTTTTTGAATAAGCACTCAATCTTACAAAATTTAATTCTTCCACATCAGCTTTCTCTTTAAGTAGTTTTTCAAATTCATCATAATAAATTAATCCGTCAACCATCTTATATTTGAGAGCATCTTCACTTGTTCCTATTTTATAATTATCAGCAAGATACTTAAGTCGTTTTGTACTTAGGCTTCTATGTTGAGCAATATTTTTAAGAAAATTATCATAAAGCGGAAATAAAAATTCTTCCATTTGCTTTCTATTTGCATCACTCATATTATCTCTAATAAAAGGCTCTCCTGCTGATTTATATTTACCAACCCTAATTAATTTTGGAGTAATCTCTAATTTTTCAAACATAGCTTTCATAAAAGCCATTTCTGAATGGAAACCATCAAATATTAACATTCCTTCCGGTTCAAGATAAATTTTATCTGCGACAGAAGCAATATAGTAAGCATCTTCTGTAAGTATATCGCTATAAGCATAAATGAATTTTTTTGATTCTTTAAAATCAATCAATGCATTTCTTATTTCTTCAAGAGTTGCAAATCTTGCTGGTATTGCTGTTAAATTCAAATAAATACCTTTGATTTTTTCGTCATCCTTTGCTTTAGCAATATTATCTATAATATCTTTAAGTGAAATTGGAAAATTCATTTCATCACTTAAGAATGCTACATCAGAAAAAGGGTTGTCCTCTACCCTCTCCTGAATTGGTTTGTTCAATTTTATTTTTAAAATACTACCTTTTTCAATAACAACTTCTTTATCAAACTGTTTTGTAGCCTTATTGGAAACAAAACTAACAATTCCAACCACTAATAATATTGAAATAAAAAATATTACAATATAACCGAAAATAAAGCCAATCATACTGGCAAATACATACTTAAAAAAACCATTCATAATTATTTAATTTATTGTTTGTGAACTAATAATCAATTTTTTTTGACAACTTCAAAGTTAGCAATTAATTTAATTAAATTTTTCAAAAAAAACCGGAAATAAAATTATCTTCGGTATTAAATTTCTATCATTCCTCTCTTCTATTCTCCCCGGCATACTTTAATCTGTTAATATTGAAATACCGAAAGTAACAGGATAAAGTTCAGGTGCAGCACTAACATCAAAAAGTGGTTGAAGACTGTAATTAGCAAATAGCATAATATCATTACCATAACCTATTCTTGCTGTTAATCCATACCTGAAAGCATTTGTGAAAAAATCATCTTTAACTTTCTCTTTTTGTCTTTTATCATTTTGCATGTAAACAACTTTTGATTTTGAACCAACATTGTATGCCAATAATAAACCTCCTGCAAAATGAAAAGCTTTTTCAGAATCTTTAGCAAAATTCAATTCAAGAAGTAGAGGCAAAGTAAGATAAGTAACTGTCAATTTTGTTTTTAAATAATCTTTTTGAGTATTTATAATACCACTTAAGCTATCAGGATTAACTAAAAGTTGAGTGTTGTTTTTAAATTTATAGTTATTTATTTCCAAGCCCAAACCTGTTGCTATTTGAACATACTCCCTAAATATTGGAATATCTTTTTCAAAAAGATTAATTCCCACACCAATTGACTTTTTATAATTAAGATCAATTATATCATAATTTTGAGGAACATCAAATGTGTTTTCAGGATTTAAATAACCTGTAACACCTATGTCAATTCCACTCCAAGGATGAAATTTATCACCTCTATTGTGCTTTTTATGATGCTTATTATCTTCCCCGTCCTCTCCATTTTCTTCGTCAATATCTTCATCAATTTCAGCATCATCCTCTGTTATGTTGAATTTATATTTTCCAATTCGTATCTTTATTGTATCACCATTTTCATCAACAACTTTTTTCATTCCACCTTTTCCTTTAATTATTGCAGCACCCGAAACTTTAAGATTTTCAGTAATAGGGTCTCCACGAAATTCAAGTTTTGCTGCACCGGAAATCTCACCTGATATTTCTTCAACGGCAGAAATTTCGGCATCTCCTGCTCCACTTATTTTTAATTCAGTTATTTTTGTTGAAAGATTTTCAGATTTAAACTTTGCTGCTCCCGACACATTCATTTCATGATTCTCAGCACTTCCACTAAGATATAGTTTTGCAGCTCCACTTACATTAGTAACTAATTTTCTTACTGAAATTTCCAAATCAATTGTTGATGCACCATTTACTTTAATAAATAAACTATCAGTAGTAATAATATTTTCGCCTATTACTTTGCCAATATGATTTGATATAACAGATGAAATATCTATAAATGAAATATAAACATCAACAGCTGTAGAACTTTTTGAATCTATTTTTAAAACATCATTTTTTACCTTAGTAATAATTTTATCAAAATCCTTCTCTTTTGTTTTTATTTCAATACTTTCTTTATCGCTTTGCTTTAAATAAACAATGATTTTACTACCCCCTATTTCTATTGCATTAAAATGTGCTAGATCTCTTATAATTGAAGTTGAATTAGGAACTTCTTCATTTACAATGCTATCATTTTCTTGAGCACTTAATCCGAATGACAGAAATGTAACAAATAATAATATAAAATGTTTCATAATAATTTGTTTTTGATTTTTTAATAATTTCAGTGGTAAGACGTAAGTATTTAAAATTTTGTTACAATAAAATTTTATTATTTTCTGATTGGTAATGCAAAATCAACTTTGGGGCTATGAAAAGCGAGTGAATTCACTTTCCCTTCATCATTATATTGCTTTTTAAGTTTGATATCCTTCCCAAAAAAGCCACCTGCATTTGTAAGTCCTGCTCCTGCAATATCCCAAAAACCTAACTTTCTATTATCATTAGATTCTTCACTAAGATATTTCTCCCTGAATCTTTTTTCTAAATATTTTTTAACTGTATAACTTTTAGCCGTTTTGTTTTTTTGGCTTATTCGTTTTGGTTCAACCTCATCAACCCAAGCATTATAAACTGTTTCTGTCATTTCATTTTGCAACAATTCTCCTTCTATAAAATCATCCTTAGCTTTTTCAAATTTCAGATTGTCAGGCTTTACACCAATATCTGCTTTTGCTATTTTATTGTTTGTTATTTTATTCTTAAAATCACTTCTTTTTTCCTTTTTAATATTTTCATTTTTTACAAAAACAGTTGTCCTTTGTGCTATGCTTTCAGTTTTAGGTTTTTCTTGCAACTTTATTGTTTTAGTTTCAATCGTTTTTTCAACTAAATTGTTTTTGTTATTTATAACAGTATTTTTATTTGACTTTTCTATTACAGCTGTGTTGCTTTCACTCAATCCTGTATTTTGTTTTTTTACTGTATCTTCATTAATAAAAATAAACATAACAGCAATAGTAGCAGCTACAGCAATAGGTACTAAATATTTTAAGAAAACTGTTCGCGTTGTTACAATTGAAAATCTTTTTAAGGAAGCTTTCTCTTTAAAAATAATATTTTTATCAGCTTTTAGTTTTGCATTTTTGTAAAGCAAAAGTTCTTTTTCCCTTTTAGGATTTACTGCAACAAAACGATTAAATTTAGATTCTTCTTCAATGTTAAGGTCTCCTTCAACCTTTGCTACAAAAAACTCTTCTTCACTTTCAAATTTATTAGGAATAAGATCATTTTCCTTTTTAAAAAGAGAATCTTTTTCCGGCATTGAAACTTTATTTGGTGTAACAGTAGCATTTTCAATACCTTCAAATTCATTCTTAAGGTCAGGATTTTCATTCAAAAAATTACCTACATCTTTTATTTCTTCCTCACTAAGATTTCCTTCGAGATAATCGATAAAAAAGATTTCATAGTTGTTTATGTTAATTTTCTCTTTCATATTCTAATTAAATTACAAGGTCTATACTTTTTAAATGTTTTTTTAAGAAAACCCTTGCTCTGTAAATATATACTTTTACCTGACTTTCGTTCAAGGCTGTTATTTCAGCAATTTCATTATAGGAATAACCCTCATAATCACGCAATAAAATAACCGATTTTTGTATTTCAGGTAATTTATCAACAGCCTTGTCAAGTATCTCTTTAAGATCTGAATAAGTATCGGTTGTAAGCATATCTTCAACATTTGCTTGTTCTAAGTTAACCTTTCTTTTATCTTTTCTTATCATGTCAATCATTGTATGATAAGCGGTTGTAAACAAATAGGATTTAACTTTTTCGTAGTTCACATTCTCAATCTTTTTCCAGAGCTTTTCATAAGTATCTTGCACAACGTCTTTTGCTTTATCTTCATCACAAATATTCTTCAGGATAAATCGAAATATTCCGTCCGAATAGTCGTCAACACAAATGTTATACTCGTTTAAAGTCATTTTAGTTTAAATTTCATTCCTATGACGTATTAAATATTCAGAAAGTTACAGTCTTTTTTTTCAAATTGAATAATCTTGAAAGAAATT
>JAYEOP010000061.1 GCA_034723125.1 Bacteroidota bacterium
TGGCTAATTATCAATGTCTTGCCACAAAGACACAAAGGCACAAAGTTGCACTAAGAAAAAATACATAATATAACAGTCAGATAATAAATATGTTAGCATAAAGAATTATTATGCGAAACTTGAGTTATTTATTCATTCATTCATTCATAAATAAGGTTGACACTATATTAAATGCTATTACTAGTTATTTCCTCATTTTGTTAGTATAATTTGGATAGGCAAATCCATAAATTCTCATGTAAAAAAACAATTGTCTAAAAAAATAATGATAAAATGTTTAAGCCTTTTATCTTTGTGCATTAATTTAACAATAGAAGAATGGAAGTAGATATTTTTATACCTTGTTTTATAAATCAATTATATCCTGAAACGGGCTTTAATATGGTAAAAGTTTTGGAAAAACTTGGATGCAAAATAAATTATCCTCAAAATCAAACTTGTTGTGGTCAACCTTCTTATAATGGGGGCTACAAGGATGAGGCAATGAAACTTGCAAACAAATTTCTTAATGATTTTGACAGTAACAGATATATTGTTAGTCCTTCTGCTTCCTGTGTTGGTATGGTAAGGCATAATTATGAAGAGTTTTTTACTAATTCTTCAAAAATAAATAAATACAGAAATCTTCAAAGCAGATTGTTTGAATTTACTGAGTTTCTGTTAAAAGTACTTAAGGTTGAAGATGTAGGAGCAAGTTTTAATAAAAAAATAACTTATCATGATTCATGCAGTGCAATTCGTGGATTGGGTATAAAAAGCGGTCCTCGTAAATTATTGAGTAATGTTACTGACCTTCAATTGATTGAAATGAATGAAAGTGATACTTGCTGTGGCTTTGGTGGAACTTTTTCTATAAAAATGGAACCTATTTCAAGTGCAATGGCTGAGCAAAAAGTAGCAAATGCTCTTGAAACAGGTGCTGAATATATTGTTGGTACCGACACTTCTTGTTTAATGCATATTGATGGTTATGCAAAAAAGAATAATAAAAATATAAAGGTAATGCATATTGCCGATGTTCTTGCTCAAGGACTTTAGGGAACTTCTAAAAATTAGTTCAAACTAAGACTTTCATAAAATTTTGTAGTCGAATAAAATTTGATTATCCACAGTATTTAAGGGGGGTTCTATAAATACATTCGCATTAAGATTCTCAGAGTTTTTTATAGACAATGAAAAATTTTGAAACACTATCGGGATAATGTAAAAAGTTTTGAAGAAGTATATGAAAAACTCTGAAAACCCTTTGGGAACAAAGATAATAAATAATCTGACTGCGTTAAAATTTTGCTCAATAGCTACGGTTATTCAGAAAAATTTGTGCCTTGCATCTTATTCATTATCTTTGTTTCTTAAAAGAAATGTATTTATAGAACCCCCCTTAACATAGAACCAATCTTTTCAAAAGTAATCTTGCCAGATTTTACAATTTTTAAAATTATTTTTTGTGTCAATTTTTTTAGAGGAAATTGCATACACAGAGGAACCACTTCCTGTTAATGAAACGTATTCTGCACCCTTTTTATAAAGTTCGTCTTTAATATCTTTTATTTCAGGATGTTTTTTTAAAAGGTATTTTTCGAAATCATTTTTAATAAGTTTTTTCCAATTCCAAGGGGCTTCATTTATAGATTCTTTTAAAGATAATTCGGATTTTGTGGGAGTCAAACTTTGATAGGCTTCCTTTGTTGAAATATTAATAGCGGGCGAAATAATTGTTAAAAAACTTCTGCCTGCAAACATACTAATTTCTTCAAAAATATTTCCTGTACCCGAAGCAAAAACTGTTTTATTTTTTATAAAAAACGGGCAATCACTACCAATGGGTTTTGATAATTCAATAAGTTGATTGTCAGTTAATTTAAGTTCAAAAAGTTGATTTAACATTTTAATTGTAAAAGCTGCATCTGATGAACCTCCTCCAAGTCCGGCACCCATTGGAATATTTTTGTAAAGAATAATTTCTACATTTGATATGTCAAATTTTTCCTGAATTATTTTGAATGCTTTTACAACTAAGTTGTCTTCGGTTTTTCCTTGAACTTTATTGCCGTATTGTACAAATTTGAATTCCTTAGAAACTAAAATTTCCAGTGCATCATAATATTTTTTTACAGGATAAAAAATACTTTCAATATCATGATATCCGTCATTTCTTTTGTTAACAACGTTTAATCCTATATTAATTTTTGCATTCGGAAAATCCAGCATTTTACAACTATTTAAGTAGTATTCTTTTTGAAACTGAACTAATTTCATTACTTACTTTACACAAATAAATACCTTTTGGATATTTTGAAAGATTAATTACTTTGTGATATCGTCCATTAAAGTTTTCTAATTTGTCTTCAAAAATTACTTTTCCAAGCATATTTGTTATGCAGATATTAATAGTGGTAGAGTTTTGAAAATTTAAAACAAGATTTACTTTTGCCGTAGTTGGATTAGGGTAAACACTAATATTTTCATTACTCAAAGTGCTATTGGCAATTGATGAAGGCCAATTTGTGGATGCAGAGTCAACAATTCCTTGGCTGAGATTGAAATATGTGCCGCTTGCTGTTTGTTGGAGTTTTACTGCACGTACCATATAAACGGTGTTTCCATTGTATGATTCATCGTCTGTAAAAGTTGTTCCTGAAACTAAATTATCGTTGACTTTGATAAATGTTCCATGTAGTAAATTGCTTTTATAGATATTGTATCCCAAAATATCATTGTCGGTTGAAGCTGTCCAGTTTATTTGGCAAGTTACATTTGCAATGCTATCAACAGTAATTCCCGAAGGGGGTTTTACAACATGCATTCGTATAGTTGGATCACCCATTAAAGCAATATGTGTTTTGTTGAATGACCAATTAAAATTTCCGTGGTAAAATTCTGTTGTATTATTTTGAGTAAGTCTTGTAGCATAACCAATATTTTGACCAAGTATCATGTGTTGAAAATACCACAAAGGAATTGCACCCCAACAACTTGTAAGACAAAATGGCTCGGAAGCAATGGCTGCTCTAAGCAGATTATTTTCAATATCCCAATCACCGAAGTAACTTCCTGTAAGCATTGTAAAAACAGTTTTTACATCTTTTGTAGCAAAATCACTTGTGCGTCCAATACCTGAACAAGAAGTGTAACTTCCTCCACCTGAACCACTTGACCATAAATAGCTTCTTGCTTGTAGTTCAGTGAAATAATCTTTGCCATCCCTTTTATTATCAAAAACATTTTCTTGTCCAAACATTGACGAAAAGTTTTGCCATCCGGAGGCTGTTAAATTATAGCTGTTAAAATTGTCATCAATAATTCCACGTTGTTCAACTTGAATAATTCCTGTTCTGAAATCATGGTCTTTGTCAAGGTATCTTTTCATTAAAGCTGTATCGTTGAGTGCAAATGCAGGCATATTTAACAAATCAACTCTGCCAATTTCAAGTTCTACTTCCGAAGGTAAAGTCATTTGGTCATATTTACCATCTCCCGGAATATTTTTATTTTCATCGCGTGAAGCTGTAGAATTATTTACTGTGTTGTCTGTCCATGTACCATCAATATCTCCATAAAAAACATCAGCAGGCCATGCACCTTTGTGATTGGAGTGTCCGTCATAATTCATATTTCCCGAATAGGGAACAGCAATGTGTCCAAAGAGAAAAACCGTTTTAACATTTTGGTATGAATTGTAATCTGAAACAATTATGTCTTTTACCTCTACAACAGTCTTGGTTCTGGGGATGTTGTGTTTTATTACAAACCAACCGTCATTGATCATGTCTTTTTCTAATCGCTCAATCTCATTTTGCAATGGTAAAGTGTAATGGTCATCAACAAGCAGAATTACAGCCCCTCTTGATTCAATAGCCGGAATTTTTATCCCTGAATAAGTGAATCCTAATGCTGTAATATTTGTGCCTTCAATTTTCCCAACCATGTAATCGTAAGCAATTCCAATGTTAACATTGTTGTCTATGAAAAAAGTATCTGTAGGTTGAGCAATAGCATTTCCCCAAATTTTTGTTTGTCTGCTTTTTTTATAAACCACATAATTATCGGCATCATCAAAACCAGCCCAATGAAGAATTATTTTAGCAGGATTTTCCTCTACTGAGGCTGAGAGTTGAACAACTTGAGAAAATGAAGCTGTTTGAGAATTTGCAGTAAAAATACATGCAATTACGAATAAAAATATAGAACTTACTTTTTTCATGCTTTAACTTTTTTGGTTAACAGAAAATTTCTGGCTGCCAAATTACTAAAAAAAATCAAAACATTTTAGCTCTTTTTACAAGGTAGGATTGTAAAACACTAAAGAATCCTTTGTTTATATCAGCTTCTACATAATCAATATGGTATTGATTGCATTTTAATTTTAATTTATTTCTAAAATTTTCAAATTGCATGATGTAGTCTTTTCTTATTTCTCCGGGAAAAAGATCAATTTTTTCATTTGTTTCAAGGTCAATAAATCTGTAAGGGCGATTTTTATAATCAAATTCAATTTCCTTTTTTTTGTCGAGAACATGAAATAATATTACTTCATTTTTTTTGTATTTTAAATGTTGTAATCCTTCAAAAAAGGCATCTTCATTATTCATGTTGTCAAACATATCACTAAAAATTACAACAAGTGAGCGTTTGTGAATATTTTCTGCTATTGAGTGTAATGCTTGGGCTGTTGCTGTTTTTTTGTTTTTTTCTCCATTATCAAGATTTTTTTGCAATTGATTAAAAAGCAGTTGGATATGTGCATGACTGGATTTGGCAACAAAAGAATCCTCAATTTTTTCAGAAAACACTGTTAGTCCAGTAGCATCTCTTTGTTTTTTTAGCAAATGAATAAGTGAAGCAATTGCATATATTGAAAATTGTAATTTATTATAATTTTTATCGGGGAAATACATTGATGATGAGTTGTCAAGTAAAATCTGACATCTTAGGTTTGTTTCTTCTTCATACTTTTTTACATACAATCTATCGGTACGTGCATAAAGTTTCCAATCAATGTGTTTTGTAGATTCGCCTGTGTTATAACTTCTATGCTCAGCAAATTCTACTGAAAAACCATGAAAGGGACTTTTGTGAAGTCCTGTAATAAAACCTTCAACAACATGCTTGGCAATTAGTTCAAGTTTTCCAAGTTGTTGTATTGATTCTATATCAAGTGTATTTACATGAGCATTTATCATATACTTCTTCAAAACTTTTTACATTATCCCGATTTGTTTCAATTTTTTTCATTGTCTATAAAAAAACTAAAAATCTTAATGCCTGTCTGCCGACATAGGCAGGCGAATGTATTTATAGAACC
>JAYEOP010000062.1 GCA_034723125.1 Bacteroidota bacterium
AACTTAACCTTGAAGCTGGTATTTTGCCGTTTTTTATCAAATAATTGTAAACTGTTTTTGCCCTGTTTTGTGATAATGTTTTGTTGTATTGCGAGCTTCCTTTGTTGTCGGTGTATCCGCTTAATTCAACTTTTACCTTAGGATATTTGTACAGAAACTGAATTGTTTTTTTTAATTCAGCTCGAGATTCATCCTTTAAAGTAAATTTGTCAAAGTCAAAAAATACATTTTTAAGAATTATTGTTTGGCCAATCTTTATTTTCAAAAGAGGAACATCTTTTTCAAACGCTGTTGATTTTATTCCTTTTATGGAAAAATTATCGGAGTAAAATAAGTAGCCTTTTCGTGAAACATTAAGAGCATAATCTTTGTCGGAAGGAATTGCAACGAGGAATTTACCTGTTATTGGGTCGGAGCGAGATTCAACAATTAATTTTCCTGTTGAAAGATTTATTAATTCAAATCTTGCTCCCAGTTTTTGTTTAGTATCAGCATCATAAACGACCCCTTTTAAGTAACAAACAGGGCGAGGTTTAAATTTGTTAGGCATTTTAAAATCATAAATATCCAATCCGCCTTCTCCACCTTCTTTGCGTGAAGCAACAAATGCTTTTCTTCCGCTGGCACTTACAAATATTCCTAATTCACTTTTGTGAGAATTTAAAGGATAGCCAAGGTTTGTAACCATTCCGAATTCTCCGCTTGGTAATCTGCGAGCAATAAAAATATCTGATTCTCCCATACCTTTTCTTTTATCTGTAGAAAAATATAAAGTTTGGTCGTCAGAATGAATAAAAGGAGATTGCTCATTGCCTTTAGTATTAATTCGTGGTCCTAAATTTACAGGCTCTGACCATTTGCCATTTTTAAGTTTTGTGCTTTTCCAAATATCTAATTTTCCTACTGAGCCTTCACGATTGGCACTAAAATAAATTGTTTTTCCATCAAAAGAAATTGAAGGTTGAGTTTCTTTTCCTCTTGTATTAATTGGTTGACCTATATTTTTAGGTGCTTGCCATTTTCCTCTTCTGTATTCGGAATAATAAATATCACACCATCCGTAACCTAAATTTCTGTCTTCTGAACAAATTGTAAAGTATAATGAATTGCCATCTGGTGAAATAGAAATTGCTCCTTCATTTTTATTTGGTGAATTCAAAAAGCCAGGAAGTGGTCTTGTGTTTGTCCAGTCATTATTTTTAAAGTCACTAATAAAAATATCTTCATTGAATTGAGCAAAAGCAACTTTCGCTGATTTGTTTGCAAGCAATTTACGAGTAAAAAATAAATTTCCATCATCAGCAGTAAGAACAGGCCAATATTCGTCAAGCTCAGTATTTATGCTTTTACCTGCATTATTGAGTTTATAGGGTACAGGATGTTTCATTTGATGAATTCTAAATTTACATAGCTCAATATTTTCGTATGCTTTTTTCTGAAATCTTTGTGATGTACCACCAAATTCTGCAAATATTTTAAAATATTTTATTGCATTTTCATAGTCGGTTTCTCTCATGAGCAAGTAAGCATAATTGAAATTTACGTTTGGATATTCAGGTTTTAGTTCAAGTGCTTTTTCGTACATTGCCTTTTCTTTTTCAATTTTACCTGTTTTGTAATAAATGGAAGATAGACGCATGTAGGCATCAACATAGTTAGGGTCAGCTTTAATAGCATTATTAAGGATGATTTCTGCATCTTTATAATTTTTGACCATTAATAATTCTGTTGCTTTAGAATAAAGTGTTAAGGCTTTTCTGCTTTTTGAGGAAGTAAAAACCTTGTTGGGCTGAGCATACAGCGAAAAATTATATGACAAAATGAAAACAAAAATTAATAATTGTTTGAATTTAAACAATGAAGTAAAACGATAATTTAACATTGGAATATCTATTAGTTAAAAAAAATGAGACCTCTAAAATACAATAATTTGAAGTTTTAAACGAACAAAAATTATTTTATTATTTTTAAACTTAAATCTAATGAGCGTACTGAATTTGTTAATGCTCCTGAAGAAATGTAATCAACTCCGGTTTTTGCAAAATCAACAATATTTTTTTCAGTAATTCCACCTGATGCTTCTGTGATAATTTCTTTGTTAACAATTTTAACAGCTTTTTCTAAATTTTCAGGAGTGAAATTGTCAAGTAAAATTCTGTTTACAATATTTTTGAGTTTTAGAATTTCATTTAGCTCATCAAAGTTTCGTATTTCAACTTCAATTTGAATATCTAATTTATTTTTCTCTATATATTTATTTGCCAGATTTACAGCATTTGTAATGCTTCCTGCATAGTCAACATGATTATCTTTTATAAGAATCATGTCAAATAATCCAATTCTGTGGTTATAGGATCCACCAATATTTACAGCCCATTTTTCAAGAAATCTTAATCCGGGGGTGGTTTTTCTGGTGTCTAATAATTTTGTTGGGTAATCTTTTATCAGTCCTGTTAAGTAAGCCGATTTTGTTGCTATTCCGCTTAATCGTTGCATAAAATTAAGAACTAATCGCTCGGAGGTAAGAATTGATTGTGCCTTTCCTTTTACCTTAAAAGCGATATCGCCATACTCAGCATTATCTCCGTCAGAAAAAAATTTATTTAATTCTATGTTTTTATCAACGTATTTGAAAATATATTCAGCAAGGTCTATTCCTGCAATTTTACCTTTGTCTTTTATGAGCAGTTGTGCTTCAATAACTGAGTTGTCGGGGATGGTTGATAATGAAGTGTGGTCTCCACTTCCGATATCTTCCTTAAGTGCAAACTTTACAAGTTCACTAATATTTTTATCAAAATAATCTTGGGAAACAAAATCTACTTTCACGCTAAAATATTATTCTTTATCAAATTGAAGTTCTTGAATATATAGTTTGTTATTGACCTCTTTAAACAAAAAGTATGTTCTGTAATTTCCGTTTGAAGTTTTCAGGTCTCCAATAATATAAGGTAATCCTTTTGCTGATGCACCTTTGTGCCTGATAATGAAATTTAGAGGTGGGTTTTTTATAAAAAATTCTTTAAGAATTATTTCTGCTTGGCTTTTACTGTAAATATTTTCTTCATCATTAATTTTTAATTCTACTCTTGGACTAAAATACTTAGCTACTTCTTTGCTATTAGCTGATTTTATTGCCAAAGCAATATCATCAAAAACATCAAAATTTGTAAATGAACAAAGAGTGAGAACGACAAAAAATGTAAGGAATATACTTAGTTGTTTCATAATTCATATTTTGTTTTGATAAAAGCTAAAATTGTACCACAGGAAAAATCAAAAAGCTCAAATTTTTACGAAACAGGCAAATTTTAATAAAAATCTAAGATACTAAAAAATTATTAGTTCAATACAATCAGTAAATATATCTTTGTGCAAAATTTAATGATGTCTAAATTATCCAAAAGTTTTTATAGGGGGAATAATGTTGTAAAAATCAGCAAAAATCTTTTAGGTAAAATTCTTTTTACAAAAATTGAAAACGAAATAACTGCCGGAATAATTACTGAAACAGAAGCCTATGAAGGTGCTACGGATAAAGCTTCTCATGCTTACGCAAATAAAAGAACAAAACGAACTGAAATAATGTTTCAAAATGGGGGTGTTGCTTATGTCTATCTTTGTTATGGAATTCATTCTTTATTTAATGTTGTAACAAACAAAAATGGTATTCCTCATGCTGTACTTATTAGGGGGATAAAACCGATAGAAGGGATAGAAACTATTTTGAAAAGAAGAGGTAAAAATAAAATTGATAAAAACATTTGCATGGGTCCTGGTAAGCTATCTCAAGCTCTTGGAATTAAAACAGAATATTCTGGAATAAGTCTTTGCGAAAACACAATTTGGATAGAAGATTCTGATTTAAGTATAAATGAAAATGATATTTCTTTAGGTAAAAGAATTGGCGTTGACTACGCAAAAGAAGATGCCGATTTGCTTTACCGATTTACTTTGAAAATTTGAGAAGGAGAATGGGCGAAAAGGAGAGTGAGGGAGATAATTATTTAGTGCCTCTAAGAAAACTATCAAATTTTATGATTTCTAAGATTTTTGATGAGATTTTTATTTTTTGAGACGAGGCGATGCCTTAGCATCAGTGAGTTGAAAAAGATAAAAATATCGCAAAAAGATAGGAATCTAATTTTGCAGAGTTTTCTTAGAGACACTATTTAGGTAGTAATTAATGTGTAAAAAAAATGAATCATCCTTCGCTAAAGCTTCGGCTGATAAAAAGATGAAAAAAATGAAAAAATTTAAACAATTTCTCTATTTATTTGTTGCTGTTCTAATTGTTGCTTGTTCAGGAGACAGCAAAAAAACTGAAAATCAAAACGAACAAAAAATTTTAAAAATTGCAATTTCAAAAGCAAAGGGCTCTGATGGTTATTTGCAATATCAAAAATGGGTAAAAATACTTGCTCCTAAAGCGGAATGTTATGATATGTATTTTACAACTTTTGATTCTGCCATGATGCTTTTTGATGATTGTGCAGGATTAATAATTAGCGGAGGTCCTGATGTTTTTCCTGGACTTTATGAAAAAGAAAAGGATACTTCTCGCTGTGGTTATATTGATAAAAGACGTGATACTCTTGAATTGGCATTGATAAAAAAAGCTCTTGAAATGAAAATTCCAATACTTGGAGTTTGCCGTGGGCAACAAATTTTAAATGTTGCCTTAGGCGGAAGTTTGATAATTGATATCCCTGCTGATTTTGACACAACAGTAATTCACCGTTGTGAAAAATCTGATACTTGTTTTCATAAAGTAACATTGATAAATGGAAGCTTGTTGGAAAATATTTGCGGAGTAAATTCAGGAATTGTTAATACCAATCATCATCAGGCAATTGATGAAATTTCAACAAAACTCAAAGTGAGTTCAAAGACAGAAGATGGACTGACAGAAAGTGTGGAATGGAAAAGCCCCAAAGATAAATCATTTCTAATAGCAGTACAGTGGCATCCCGAAAGGCTTGATACCACAAATGAACTTTCATATAAAATTGGAAAAAGATTCATTATAGAATCAAAAAAGTACTTGAAAGAAAATGAATAAGAACCCCCCTTTAATAATCAGAATTCCTGATATTTGTTTGATGCTCGTTTGAAAACAATGTTCCGGCTATTTATTTTAGGGGGGGGCTATAAATACATTCGCATTAAGATTCTCAGAGTTTTTTATAGACAATGAAAAATTTTGATGCACTATCGGGATAATGTTAAAATTTTTGAAGAAGTATATGAAAAACTCTGAAAACCCTTTGGGAACAAAGATAATAAACAATCTGACTGCGTT
>JAYEOP010000063.1 GCA_034723125.1 Bacteroidota bacterium
GAAAAAGAAGAGTATTTTTATTAATGAAGATTTATCAAATTTATTAGTCAGATTTTATGTTTTTTGTCTTGATTGCTGGGGATAGTTATACCAATTTAATTTTGAATCTGTCAATTACCAAACAAATTTTTTTATGACAATCAAATAAAAAAATTCAAAAAAAAAGTTCCACAAATGCGGAACTTTTTTTTGTTAAATTAAAAGGGAATCACTATTATTCATTTTCCTCTTTATCGTCCTTTTTTTTCTCTTTTGGTTTAGCTGTTTTTTTGTTTTTTTGCTTGTTTTCTTCAGCTATCATTTTGTCTTTAAGTTCTTTTAAAACATCTTGTTCGCTTCCTAATGTTGTCTTTTTAACTTTTGATTTCACGCCTCTAAGAGTTTTTCTTGTTGAATCTGCTTCTTTCTTTTTCTTAGCATATTCTTTGTCTTTCTGGGCTTTTATTGCTTCTTTCCATGTTCTTGTATGTGAAACAGTAATTTTTCTGTTATTTCTATCAACTTCAATAATCATAAATACAAGAACATCATCTTCCTTAATTTTAGAGTTGTCCTCTTTAAGTAAATGTTTTGCAGGAGCGTATCCTTCAATGTTGTATGGAAGAGTAATGGTAGCACCTTTTTCATCAATTCTTGCAACGGAACATTCGTGAACGGTTCCAATTTCAAAAATATCACGGAATGTTTCCCATGGATCTTCTTCTATTTGCTTATGTCCAAGACTTAATCTTCTGTTTTCAATATCAATTTCAAGAACTACACATTCAATTTTATCAGCAACTTTAGCAAATTCCGATGGGTGATTGATTTTCTTAGTCCATGAAAGATCTGAAATATGAATCAATCCGTCAACGCCTTCTTCCAATTCTACAAAAAGTCCAAAGTTTGTAATGTTTTTAACTTCTGTTGTGATATTTGTTTCTTTTGGATATTTTTCACCAATTTTTTTCCAAGGATCTTCTGTAAGTTGTTTTAAACCAAGTGAAAGTTTTCTGTCTTCTCTTGAAATAGTTAAAACTTTTACTTCTACTTCCTGATGAAGTGCAATATAATCGGAAGGAGATTTAAGATGCTGTGACCATGTCATTTCTGAAACATGAACAAGACCTTCAACACCTGGGAAAATTTCTACGAAAGCTCCGTAATCTTCAATGTTTACAATTTTACCTTTTAAAACACTTCCTTCAACAATATCTTTAGGTAATGTTTCCCAAGGATGCTCTGTAAGTTGTTTCATTCCCAATGAAATACGTTTTTTGTCTTCATCATAATCAAGAACAACAACGTTTATTTTCTGACCAATTTCAAGAAGTTCGTTAGGATGATTTATTCTTCCCCATGAAACATCTGTAATATGGATAAGACCGTCAACACCACCAAGGTCAACAAATACACCAAAGGATGTAAGATTTTTAACAATTCCTTCAAGTACTTGACCTTTTTCTAGTTTAGATAATATCTTATGACGTTGTTCTTCAATATCTTGCTCAATAATTGCTTTATGAGAAACAACAATATTTCTGAATGCAGGGTTTAACTTTACAACTCTTAAATCAATATCTTTTCCAACATAAGAATCATAATCTTTTACAGGTTTAATGTCAAGTTGAGAACCAGGTAAAAATGAGTCAAGCCCAAAAAGGTCAACTACCATTCCGCCTTTAGTTCTATCTTTAATATGTCCTTGAACAACCTCTCCTGTTTCGTGAATTTTTTCAATTCTTCTCCATGCATTTTCAGCTAAGGCTTTTCTATATGAAAGGACTAATTGTCCATCTTGTCCTTCAATAGATTCCACTAAAACTTCAACTTCATCACCTACTTTTAAATCAGGATTGTTTTTAAATTCCGAAAATGGAACAAGACCATCTGATTTATAGCCAATGTTTAAAATAACATCTTTTTCAGTAATGTGTTCAACCTTTGCTTTTATTAGTTCATGCTCTTTAATAACGTTAAGAGTTTCAGTATAAAGCTTTTCTAATTTGGCTTTTTCCTCAGAATCATAATCCGAAACATTGTCGTCTTCTTCAAATTTGTCCCAATCAAATTCTTCTTCTTGTTCAACAATTTCTTCTACTTTTTCCTCTTTTATTTCTTTTGCCTCTTTCTTTTCCCACTCTTTTTCTTCTTCTTCCTTTTTTGAACCTTTCTGTTCTTCCTGTTTAGGCAATTCTTCTTTTGTTTCCTGCTTTGGTGTTTCTTCTTTTACCTCTTCTTTAATAGCAGGTTTTTCATCTTTAGGAATATTTCCTTTAGATTCTTCTGTTTTAGAAGCTTCCTTTTTTTCAGCTCCTTCATTACTTTGATTTAAATTTTTTTGTTTTTCTTCCATTTTTTTTAATATCCTCCTTTTGTCCTAAGAAATTTAGGAAGCGCAAATGTAAAATATTTTTTTTTAAATAAGCAAGAAAATTTATTGAAAAACAATTTTCTTGTTTCTCTATTCTTTACAGAAAAATAAGGTGTTGAATAATTATAGAACCTCCCTATAGATTAAATTATTAACATTACATCACCGTAATCCATAAACCTATATTTCTCTTTTATTGCAATATTATAAGCTTCTTTTATCAGTTTCATTCCTCCAAAAGCCATTGCTGATATATAAAATGGCGATTTTGGTGCATGAAAGTTAGAAATTAAAGAATTAGCAATTTTAAAATCATAGGGTGGGAAAATGAACTTTTCTGTCCATCCTTCAACAGGCAATAGCTGATTTGTTGTTGATACCGATGACTCTACAGCACGTAATGTTGTAGTTCCTATAGCACAGATTCTTTTGTTCTTTTTTATAGCTTGATTAATAATTGATACGGAATCTGAAGATATATGAAAATTTTCTGATTCCATTTTATGCTTTGAGAGGTCTTCAACTTCAATTCCACGAAAAGATGCAAGTCCAATATGAAGTGTAACTTTTGCAATATTTATGTTTTTTATTTCAAACCATTTTAATACCTCTTTACTAAAATGAATTCCTGCAGCAGGAGCAGCTATTGAACCTGCTTTGTTGGCAAAAATTGTTTGATAATTTTCAGCATCTTCCATTAATGGTTCACGTTTCATGTATTTTGGAAGTGGAGTTGTTCCTAATTTGTACAAAGTTTTTTTAAAATCTTCATAACTACCGTCTTGGTAAAAACGAATAGTTCTTCCTTTAGAAGTAGTGTTGTCAATAACTTCTGCTACAAGCATATCCTCTCCTTCTTTGCCAAAAATTAATTTGTTTCCTATTCTTACTTTTCTGGCAGGATTTACAATTACATCCCAAAGGAGAACGTCTTTATTAAGTTCTCTTAACAAAAAAACTTCAATATCAGCACCTGTTTTTTCTTTAATACCATAAAGCCTTGCAGGAAAAACTTTTGAATCATTGACTATTATTGTGTCTTCCGAATCAAAATATTCAACAATGTTTTTGAATGTTCTATGCTCTATTTTACCACTATCTTTGTGTACTACCATTAAACGAGATTCATCCCGATAAATAGCAGGATTATTTGCTACCAAATTAAATGGTAAATGAAAGCCGAATTGTCCAAGTTTTGTCATTAGTGTAGATTTTTAAATAACTGCAAATGTAATATATTTATTCCTCGATTCCATATAAATTTTAAATTTGCTAATATCAATATGTTAAAAGATGCATTTTGCGTTTTCGTTGTTTAGCATAAAAAGTGCCTAAAATTTAAATAGTGTCTCTTAGAAAAAATCTATTTTAATTTTGGAGAGTTTTCTTAGAGGCACTAAATAAGTGAATACGAGAATGAAAAATAAATAATAACTCTGTTTAACCTAACCTAATCCAGATAAACTGGAATAGAATAACTGCCACAGATTTTTTCTGTCGAAGATATGCTAAGTGTAATAAGAAGTAAGACTACATCTGTCAAAGACAGATTCACAGATTTCAAACTGCCTTTGGTAGTTTGCTTTGTAAAAATTTATTATAGTAAATTCCTTTTAATCTGTGAATTAAATTTGATTACCCACAGTATTTGACATAGAACCACCTTTTTCAATATTTTTACAATATATTATTGCTATTAATTTTGAAATACTAAATTTGTTATGTTTATTTGAAGTAATAAGTTATGCCTAAATGGTTATTAATAACTGAAATTATTAAAGAAAGTCTGCGATTAGCATTTGCAGGGCTACGAAATAATGTACTAAGAACACTTTTGTCTTCTTTTGCAATAATCATAGGTATTCTTACAATTATATCAATTCTTACCTTTATTGATTCACTTAATAAAAACGTAAAAGAATCACTATCATCACTTGGTGGAGATATTATTTATATTCAGAAATGGCCTTGGTTGTTTGATAATGATTATCCTTGGTGGAAATTTGTTAACAGACCTCAAGTGAGTTATCAGGAAATGCAAATGTTACAGAACAAACTCAAAAATTATGAAGGAATCGCAATTATGGGTAGCATTTCCAATAAAACTATTTCTACTCATGATGAACAAGTAAAAAATATCGGTATTGATGCAGTTACGTATCAATACAATAAAGTTTTTGATTTTGATTTTCAGGACGGGAGATATTTTACTGAGTTTGAATCACGAATGGGAAATCCTAAAATAATTTTAGGGAATGAAGTTGCACGAAATCTTTTTGGAGAAAAAAACTGTATAGGAGAAAAAGTAAATGTTTTAAATAGAAAATTTATTGTTATTGGTGTACTTAAAAAAGAAGGAAATACAAATATCAGTATTTCAGGCTTAGACGATAGAGCCTTTATACCTTATAATTACGCTCGTTATTTGTACGGAACAAGTATGAGATATATGCACTTAACCATCAAAGTAAAAAGTGCTAAAAATATTAGCGAAGTGGAATTTGAAGATGAAATAAGAGGAGTAATGCGTTCTATTCGTAAGTTGTCACCAAAAGAAGAAGATAATTTTGCACTTAACCGAGCAAGTTTTATTACTGAAAAATTAAATGAAATTTTTAGTAGCTTAAGTATTGCAGGATGGGTAATTGCAGCATTTTCTATTCTGGTAGGTGGCTTCGGGACGGCAAATATTATGTTCGTTTCAGTAAAAGAAAGAACATTTCTTATTGGAATTGAAAAAGCACTCGGAGCTCCTAAGTTTTTTATCCTTGCTCAGTTTTTAGGAGAAGCAATAATCCTTTGTCTTTTAGGGGGTATTATTGCGTTATTACTAGTAATAGGAATTGTAATAATCGTTAATTCTTCACAAGATGATATTCACTTGATTTTAACATTTAAAAACGTAAT
>JAYEOP010000064.1 GCA_034723125.1 Bacteroidota bacterium
TATTATGTGTATTTTGTCGCTTTAATCTAATGTCATAAAGTAGTCATTTGATTGTCATTAAGTTACAAAACCTAATGACAGCTTGGCTAAATGACTATTAATGACAATTGAATGACTTTTACATTCACATCCATTATTAATTCAAAGCCCAAGTATAATAAATAATACAAAGTTTTCTTAGTGCCACTATTTATAGACCCCCCTAAAGACAATATTGAAAGTACAATTAGTATTACCCTAAAAATATTATTACATTCGCAAATTCAAATACACTGAATAAAAATGTTAAAAATGGAAATTACCAGAACATTTGATTTACTTGAGAGATATAAAAATAATTTTGCCAATAAAAAAGATGTATTGGCTACAAAGCAAAATGGGGAATGGATAAAATACACTACACAACAATACATTGATTATTCATATTATTCAGCTTATGGCTTACTTGCTTTGGGATTAAACAAAGGCGATAAAATAATTACTATTACAAATAATCGTCCTGAGTGGAATTTTGTTGATATGGGAATGTCAATGGCAGGAATAATCCATGTTCCTGTTTTTACTTCATTGAGCAATGAAGAATACAAAAAGATAATAAAACATTCGGATGCAAGCCTTGTTATCGTTTCTGATAAAAAACTTTTCAATAAAATTAATACTATTGCCAAAGAAATTGAAGCAATAAAAGAAGTTTATACTTTCGATAAAATTGAAGGAGCAAAAAATTATCAGGAAATAATTGAATTGGGTAAAAAAAGTAAGAGCTACTATCAAGAGGAAGTTGAAAAAATAAAATCAGAAATAACAACTGAAGATTTTGCTACTTTAATTTACACTTCAGGTACAACAGGCACATCAAAAGGGGTAATGCTTTCGCATAAAAACCTTGTAAGGAATTTTTTGGCTGCTGCCGGTATTTTTACAATGAAAGCCGATGAGAAATATCTTAGCATTTTACCTCTTTGTCATGTTGGAGGCAGAATGGGAAATTACCAAACACAGTACAGTGGCACAAGTATTTATTATGCTGAAAATATGGGGACAATGGCAGCAAATATGAAGGAAATTCAGCCTCATGGATTTGACACTGTACCACGAATTTTAGAAAAAGTTTTTGACAATGTTATTGCAAAAGGAAAAAAATTAAAAGGGTTTAAAAAATCACTTTTCTTTTGGGCTGTTGATTTAGGTTTAAAATTTAAGATTAAAAGTGAAAGGAGTTTTGTTTACAACATAAAATTGAAAATTGCCGACAAACTTATTTTTTCAAAATGGAGAGAAGCATTGGGAGGAAAAATTGAAAAAGTAGGTTGCGGAGGAGCAAGCTTACAACCACGCCTTGAAAGAGTTTTTTGGGCAGCAGGAATTAAAGTACTTAACATGTATGGGCTTACAGAAACTTCTCCGATAATTACAATCAACAGAAGTACAGAACCCGATTTAAAATTCGGTAGTGTTGGAGCTTTAATTGAAGGAGTTGAATTAAAAATATCTCATGACGGAGAAATACTTTGCAAAGGACATAATGTAATGCTCGGTTATTACAAAGACCCTGAACTTACCAAAAGTGTTTTTGATGATGAAGGATGGTTTCATACAGGAGACATCGGACACATAGACGATGATAATTTTTTATTTGTAACCGACCGTAAAAAAGAAATATTCAAACTTTCAAGTGGGAAATTCGTTGCACCGCAAATCATTGAAAACAAATTAAAAGAATCGGAAATTATTGAACAATCTATAGTTTTTGGTGAACATGAAAAATTTGCAAGTGCATTAATTTATCCTAATTTTTCTTATCTCAAAGACTGGTGTGTTACAAATAATCTTTCATGTAATTCTAATAACGAAATAATTCAATCACCACAGATTTTTGATTTTATCAACAAAGAAATAAAAAAAATAAATAATACCCTCAACGATTCAGAAAGAATAAAAAGATTTAAATTAGTATCTGATGAATGGACACCCGAAAGCGGTGAGCTATCTCCAACTCTTAAATTAAAAAGAAAATTTATTGAAAAAAAATACGAGAAAATTATCGAACAAATATTTGCAAAACAAACAATTTAATGCCCCCCCTTTAGTTTATCCAACTTTTCAAAAAGATTAAGTAAATGCAGTTAATAAAAGTAAATGATAAAAAGAGTAAAAAAGATTTTCTTGAAGTAGCAAGGATTATTTATAAAAATAACGACATTTGGGTTTGTCCTCTTGACAATGAAATTAATCCAATTTTTGATTCTGAAATAAATACATATTACAAACACGGAGAAGCTGAACGCTGGATATTAAAAGATGACAGTAATAATTTAATAGGACGAATTGCTGCATTTATTGATTTTAACACTGCACACATTCAAGACCAGCCCACAGGAGGAATGGGCTTTTTTGAGTGCATTAATGACAAAAAAGTTGCCCACTTCCTTTTTGATACTGCAAAAAAATGGCTTCAGGAAAAAGGAATGCAAGCTATGGACGGACCAATTAATTTTGGTGAAACAGACAAATACTGGGGTTTGCTGGTTGACGGATTTACACATCCGAGTTATGAAATTGCCTACAACCATGAATATTATCAAGAACTTTTTGAATCTTATGGATTTAAAACATATTACAAACAAGAAGGATTTCATCTTGACCTCACAAAAGAATTGCCGGAGCGATTTATGAAAATTGCAGAATGGGTATCCAAAAAACCTGAATACAAATTCGAACATTTAGATTGGAAAGAAAAAGAAAAATTTACAATTGATTTTGCAAAAGTTTTTAATGAAGCATGGGCATCATTTAAAGAAAATTTTGAACCGCTCAAAGCAGAATACATTAGAAAAACATTGCAAAAAGCAAAAGCAATTATTGATGAAGAATTTATTTGGATAGCTTTTAAAAATGAAGAACCTATTGCAATTTATTTGATGTATCCCGATATTAACATGATTCTAAAAAAGATGAACGGCAATTTAAATATTTGGAATAAATTAAAATTTCTTTATTTTAAAAAGATAAAAACCATAACACGTGCAAGAGGTGTACTCATGGGAGTAATTCCTAAATATCAAGGATTAGGAATTGAAGCCGCAATAATATTACAGCTCGCAAAAGTTTTTGAAAGAAAAACACATTACAAAGAAATTGAATTCTCTTGGGTTGGAGATTTTAACCCCAAGATGAGAAAAATATTTATGAGTGTGGGAAGCAAATCAGTGAAACATTATATCACTTACAGATACCTTTTTGACCAAAACGTTGAATTTAAAAGATATCCAATTCCGGAAGAATAAAAAATTAAATTATGAAATACGATACAATAATTATTGGTGGAGGACTTGGAGGTCTTACTGCCGGAGCAAAACTATCAAAATCTGAAAAAAAAGTATTATTAATTGAGCAACACAGCATTCCCGGTGGCTGTGCAACAACTTTTAAAAGAAAAGATTTTACCATGGAAGTGGGACTTCATGAAATGGACGGACTTCATAAAAAAGATATGAAATCAAAAATCTTTAGAGACCTTAAAGTTTTTGACAATGTAGAATTTTTGAAAGTACCTGAGTTTTATCGTTTTCTGAACAACAGAAAAGATATTGTAATTCCTCATGACCCTGATAAAGCAATAGAAATTCTTATAAAAAATTTCCCTAATGAAGAAAAAGGAATAAATGCATATTTTGAACAAATACTGAGCAAACCTAAGTCTAATGATAGCGAACTTACAGTAGGAGAATTTCTTGATTCAATAATAAAAGGCGAAGACCTCAAACTTGTATTGCTTGGTAACCTTGGCTATTTTCATGATGACCCATATTCTCTTTCTTTAAACTATTACAGCGTAGCACAAGGAAGTTATTTTGGCGGTGGTGGTGGAAATTTTATCAAAGGAGGCTCTCAACAACTTTCCAATTACCTTTCAGATTTTATAGAAAGCAATGATGGAAAAGTTATTTTTAATCACACAGCAACAGAAATTATTACAGAAAACAACAAAGCGGTTGGAGTAGTTTATCAAAATAATAAGACTAAAGAATTTACTAAAGTTTATGCTGATGACATAATTGTAAATGCTGCTATTCCTAATGTTGCAAAAATGCTTTTGCCAAAAGAAGAAGGTAATAAACTCAGTCAAGAAATTGAAAGTAAAACAATAGGAGCGTCATTGCTAACTGTCTATTTTGGATTTAAAAAGCCCTTAAAAGATATTGGCAACAAATATTATTCAACTTTTATTTATGATGATTCCGTAAAAAGCCAAAAAGATATTTTAACAAATAACAAAAGTGATTTTACAACTCGCAGTTTTACCTTTGTTGATTACAGCCAAATTAATTCGGCACTTGCTCCAAAAGGGAAAAGCGTAGGTGCTCTTTGCTGTATTGATTACACTTCCGATTGGGAACATCTTGAAAAGGAAGAATACAAGGAAAAGAAAGAAGAAGTTGCACAAATTTTTATTTATAGATTAGAAAAAATTATTCCGGGTATTAAAAATGCAATAGAATATTATGAAGTTGGAACTGCATTAACAGTGAAAAAATACACTTTAAATCCTGATGGTGCTGTTTATGGTTTTGCACAAACAACTGAAAATGTTAATGCAAAAAAAATAGAATCCATTGATAATTTACACTTTGCCTCGGCCTGGACAAAAACAGGAGGAGGGTTTTCAGGAGCAATATTTAGTGGTTATTTGTGTGCTTTTGATATTTTGAGGAATAGAAGATAAATAATTGCTTATTGGCGGTTAGTTACGGATTAGAAGCTTGACTTCCTACTGTTTTATTTATCACCGATTTTCACAGCAAACTTTTCAGCCATCATTAGTGTCTCTAAGAAAACTCTGCAAAATTAGATTCCTATCTTTTTGCGATATTTTTATCTTTCTCAACTCACTGATGCTAAGGCATCGCTTCGTCTCAAAAAATAAAAATCTCATCAAAAATCTTAGAAATCATAAAATTTGATAGTTTTCTTAGAGGCACTAATTAAATCCTAATTTTAGTATTTTTATTATTTTGAAAATTTCTTCAAAAATTGTTTATACCTCAATAATTTTATCCTAAAAATTTAATTGTGTCGTATTTATTAATAATGAATATTGACCACGTTCGCTGTAGCTTTAGCGGTTGCGAAACAAGGAATAAAGAATTTTGAAGTAAAAAGATAAAGCTGAGCAACTTTTGTGTTCATCTAAATTTCATTATTCATAATTCCTTGTTCGATATTCGATATTTTAAAACATTTGTTAATTATT
>JAYEOP010000065.1 GCA_034723125.1 Bacteroidota bacterium
TATTGAAAAATGATGTATGAATAATAAATAAATTCAAAAAAAATAATAAACTACTCCACCCGAAAAATTGATAACAGAATTTTGCTGAACATCTTTTTCCAATGCTTGCATATATTCAAATTTATTTCTTCCCGAGGAATAATTTGCCATTAGTGAAAATGCAATAGAATTATTTAACAAATATTCAATACCGCAAGCTAATGTGTATTGAAAAACACTTGACTTTGCAGATTCTCTACCAAGATAAATTTCTGTCTGATTGAATTCAAGAGCGTATATTTCTACTTCAGGTGATGTGGTATTTAATACACCTGCAAAAATTCGAGCATTTATTTGAAATTTATCGTTGATTGGATACCTAAAAATGATTCCTCCCATGAGATAATTCATAAGCCATTTGTCGGAAGTAACTTCAACTATGGAATCTATTCCGGGTTCAAATGCTTCTTTCTCCCAGCTTTTTGTATCAACAGAATGAAAGTTTTTAGAAGTCATTAAACCAATGCCAATATTTTTATTAAAGAAATAACCGATATCAACTCCTCTATGAAAACCTAACTTTGCAAATCCTCCACATTCATCTATAGTGTAAATTTTTGAAGCAAGATCAGAAAGTGGAAGTGAAGGTCCTCCTTGAAATCTGAGAAACAAGTTGTTTTGTGCTTGCAAATTAAACATCACAAATAAAAACCCAATAAGTACAAGTGTTTTTCTCATTTTAAATAATCTCAAATTTCAGATATTAATATTCAGCGAAATACTAAAGCAAACGTTACAATTTTTGTTGCAAAATTAGGTATATTTATCCGTACTCTTAAAAGTGTTTTTAATTTTATTGTTCAGTTCATTCTAAAAAAATCCGAAAATATGAAAAAAATGAAATTAGAAAGGGGACACAATCAATGCAATAATATTTGTTAATTCTTTAAGCTTTTGGATACTTAAGGTTAAAATAACTTTTTAAGGAATAGGAATAAAAAATATTTAATACAATTATAGAATTAATAATTTATTTCTCAAATTATCAAAGTAAATCATAAATTTGCACGAAATTAATTTATAAAGAAATCAATTATGAAAAATATTTTAAACTCCCTATTTGTATTATCCTTTTTAATTATTTTTGGAAATGTATCAGCACAAGATGAAGTACGTTTATTGAGATTTCCTACAATTTATGAAAATCAGATTGTTTTTTCTTATGCAGGAGACCTCTTTACTGTTGATTCCGAAGGTGGGTTAGCACGAAAAATGACTAACCACGAAGGTTATGAAATGTTTGCTCGTTTTTCTCCTGATGGGAAAAACATTGCTTTTACTGGTGGATATGATGGTAACAGAGAGGTTTATATTATGCCTGCAATTGGTGGTGAACCTCAAAGAATAACTTTTACTGCTACTCTCGGACGTGATGATATTGCTGATAGAATGGGACCAAATAATATTGTTCTTACATGGAAAGATAATGAAACCGTAGTTTTTAGAAGCAGAAAAAAAAGTATTAATTCTTTTGTCGGGCAGTTGTTTCAAGCAAATATTAATGGAGGTATTTCACAACAACTACCTTTACCAAGTGGTGGTTTTTGTTCTTTTTCACCCGATAAAAATAAGTTTGCTTACAATAGAATAATGCGTGAGTTTAGAACTTGGAAATATTACAAAGGCGGAATGGCGGATGATGTTTGGATATTTGATTTTAAAACGAAAAAAATTCAAAATATTACTAAAAATGATAATCAGGATATTATTCCAATGTGGTACAAAAACAAAATTTATTATCTTTCCGACAGGGATAGAATAATGAATATCTTTGTTTATGACATTGGTACAGCTAAAACAAAAAAAGTTACGAATTTTGAAAAATATGATATAAAATTTCCTTCTCTCGGGAAAAATGCAATAGTTTTTGAAAACGGAGGATACATTTATAAATTGGAACTTCCTTCTGAAAAGTTATCAAAAGTTGAAATAAAAATTGCTGATGATTTTATTTATTCAAGAAAAGAAATTGTTGATGCTTCAAAATTTATTAAGGGCTATTCTCTTTCTCCCGATGCAAAAAGATTGTTATTCAATGCAAGGGGTGAGGTTTTTACTGTTCCTACAAAGCATGGTTTTACACGAAATTTAACAAAATCATCTTCATCACATGAGCGAAATTCAGTATGGTCTCCTGATGGGAAATATATTGCTTACTTATCAGACAAAAGCGGTGAGTTTGAAATTTATATTATTAAAAAAGATGGAAAAGAAGAAGCTATTCAATTAACAAACAATGCAAGTACTTATAAATATAATCTTGATTGGTCTCCCGATAGCAAAAAAATAATGTGGTCGGATAAGGAGTTAAATCTCAAATACGTTGATATTGAATCAAAAAAAATTACAGTTGTTGATAAGGCTTTGAGTTGGGAAATTAGGAGTTATAATTGGTCGCCTGATAGTAAATGGATTTGCTTTAGCAGACCTGAAGTAAAAACTTTTAGTAAAATTTATCTTTATGAATTGAGCACAACAAAAAAACATGCTGTTACTGAAGGATGGTTTAATTCAGGTAGTCCTGTTTTTAGTGATAACGGTAAATACTTATTTTTTACCTCATCAAGAGATTTTAATCCTATTTATAGTCAGACCGAGTGGAATCATGCTTATGTTGACATGAGTAAAATTTATTTTGTAACTCTTTCGAAAGAAACAAAATCGCCATTTGAACCAAAAAATGATGAAACAAGTATTGAACAAAAGGACAAAGAGAAATCCAAAGAAGAAACTAAAGAAGTTGAAGTTAAAATTGACATAGATGGATTGCAACAGCGAATTATTAATTTGCCTGTAAAAGCTGCTTCTTATTACGGATTGAATCCTGTTGGTGATAAAATTTATTATGGAACAAGAAAATATAGAGATAAAAGTTATTTGAAATATTATGACTTTGAAAAACAGAAAGAAGTGAACTTAGGGAATTATGGCTCTTTCCAAATATCAAATGATAAAAAGAAAATGTTGATTGCAAAATCCGGTAAATATTATGTAATCAATTTGCCAAAGGCAAAAATTTCATTAAAAGAATCACTGGTGGATATTTCGGAATTGAAAGTTGAGATTAATAAAGAAGAGGAATGGCAACAGATATTTGATGAAGCATGGAGGCAAATGCGTGATTTCTTTTACGATCCGGGGATGCATGGTCTTGATTGGAATGTAATTTATGAAAAATATAATCCTTTGGTAAAATATGTAAAACATCGTGATGACCTTACTTACATAATAGGGGAGATGATTGGTGAGTTAAACATTGGACATGCTTATGTTGGAGGTGGTGATAAACCAAAAGCAAAAAGAATAAAAACAGGACTTTTGGGTGCTGAACTTAAAAAAGATAAAAACGGATTTTACAAAATAAACAAATTATTAGATGGTCAAAACTGGAATAACAGTCTCAGGTCACCATTGACCGAAGTTGGTGTAAACATTGAAGAAGGGGATTACATAATTGCGGTAAACGGAGAATCCACAGCGGATATGAAAAATATATACGCTTCATTAATTGGAAAAGCAGGAAAGCAAGTTGAGTTAACAGTAAATTCAAAAGCTTCGGAAAGTGATAGCAGGGATGTTATTGTTGTTCCTATTGCTGATGAAAGTAAATTGTATTATTACAATTGGGTGCAAGAGAATATCAGAAAAGTAAATGAAGCAACAGATGGAAAAGTCGGATACATTCATATTCCTGATATGGGAGTTGCCGGATTGAATGAATTTGTAAAATATTTTTATCCTCAACTTGGCAAAAAAGCATTGATAATTGATGACAGAGGAAATGGCGGTGGTAACGTTTCTCCAATGATAATTGAGAGGTTAAGAAGAGAAATATCAAGGGCAAATGTTGCAAGAAATACAGTAAAAACAGCTACTCCAAAACAAATGCTTCACGGACCTATGGTTTGTTTGATAAATGAATATTCTGCATCTGACGGAGACCTTTTTCCATTTCAATTTAAAAAGCATAAGCTTGGTAAAATTATTGGCAAAAGATCATGGGGAGGAGTAACAGGAATTCGTGGTTCATTACCTTTTGTGGATGGTGGAATTCTTTACAAACCGGAGTTTGGTACTTATGATGAAAATGGTTGGATAATTGAAGGATACGGAGTTGACCCTGACATTGTTGTTGACAATGACCCTGCAAAGGAATACGCAGGAATTGACCAACAATTGAATAAAGCAATAGAAATTATTCTTAAGGAACTTAAAGAAAATCCTCAAGAAATACCTGATGTTCCTGACTTTCCTGATAAGAGTAAGTGAGACTTTTTTTTGGCTTTGTTGATAGAACGCAGATAACACGGATAACACGGATTTTCACGGATTTTTTAAATGGGTGAATCTCTGATATATTCATTGGTTATGTAGTCTTAGTCTTAGCCTTTAGCCTTTCATTGGCTATGATATTTACATGGCTTTCAATATATTAAGTTGCTACGATTTTTGGAATTAGTTATATTTTTTTAAGAAATCCCGAGTTCTGAATCCATTCTGTTTTTTTCATATCTACCAATAATTTTATTGGCAAATATACATGACAATAATCTTGTTGGCAAATATGATTATTGAGTCCATTCTAAAAAGTCTTGAAATGATTTTTATACCGAAAGGTTATCATAGCTTGTACCGAAATTTTGCGGTACAAGCTATGCTAATCCATCGGCATAATACTAGATTCTATTTAATTAAATTGATGGTGGTTTAGTATTAGTTCCTTCTACTCCAAATCCTAAAGGGAGAAGTAATTGAAAATAAGGACTCCCTCTATGGAATGGGGCAATTCCTTATTTTCAAAACCTGCACTCATTACTTTTTAGAGTGGACTAATTAATATTTACAAATTTCGGGGTGTTTTTATTAATTTTAGAGACTTATTCAAAAACAACTTTCTCTAATATCTCATTCCCATCCATCAAAGCAATTCTCAAAAAGTAAATTCCTTTTACTTGCTTGTTCAATTCATAATTTTTTGCACTTAAATTCTGAGTTTCTAAAATTAACTTTCCTAAGGAATTATATAAATTAATGGATTTAATTTTTGTTTCTGATTTAATGTAAATATTCTCGTTTGAAGGGTTTGGATAAATCAATATTTCAGAATTTCTAACTTCTGTAATTCCATTTATTTTGGCATTTATGAAAGCTATTTTTGTAAGTGAATCAGCACAGCCAAGGTTGGATATAACTTTAAGC
>JAYEOP010000066.1 GCA_034723125.1 Bacteroidota bacterium
TTTTGCAGAACTTTTGTAATTATATTCCGAAATAATTAGAACAGGTATTATGTCTTTGATTTTCTTAGGTATTACCCAATTTGGACAAATCAGTCCTATTTTTTGTTTTTGGATTAACATTTCAAACACCGCTTTTTCTAAATCTTTTCTTGGGAAATTTGTGAAAATATCATAATACATTCCTATTTGAATAGGACTAAGATATATTCCAGATGTATTCGTGCCGTGCTTATACTCAATCAATAAGATATTACCATTTTTGTCCAATGCTAAAAAATCAAGTTCATTCCCAACTGATTTTTTTTCAATATCCTTTCCGTATCTTTTACTGTTTTTAGCCGAAATATCGTGTTGGAATTGCTTGTATTTTGGTAGGATTTTTTTAAATACAGTATCTTTTTCTTTTTGATTTAGATAACCCACAACTGCTTCTTTATCAATTATTACAAAGTCATCATCTTTATCGCCAAAAATTCCATATTTTCTTGACAAGATATTTTGATAATACCCTTCTTTCTTATTTTTATAATATTTATCAAATTTCTCATTCTTTGAAATGATATTTATTAAGTGTTCAAGTTCCTTTTTAAACATTTCTGAAATAGATTTTCTCCCATACAACTGTGGTAAAATAATTTTATACGATTTGGCTCCATCAATTTTAATATCATCAGATTTTTTATATCCAGTAATTTTGATAATACTGGTTAATCCACGATAAACTGAAATCCATTCTTTCGAATTGTTTTTTCCAATCAAAAAATCTAAATCGTCTCGCTTTTTCACAAGGTCAAATAACCATCTCAATTTGCCACCACTTTCAATAAGTACTGAAAATGAATTTGATATTTTTCTGTTATAATACATAGTTTAAATTTTATGCCAAAGCAATTATTAAAGTCTTAATGTATTCAATCATATCTATTGCGATTTTTGCATTTTCTTTTGTGTTTGCAATTTTCTTAATTGAGATATGAATTCGTTTTCCGCTGTCAGTGATTTTTATAGGTATTCCAATATCCGTTTTTTCGATATACTCAAATTTACCTTCAAAATGTTCTGTAATTCTGTCTTTAAATTGATTGGCGATATCTGAAATTTCCGTAAAAGGTTTTGGCAATTCTCCACCACGTTTTGCGATAAAAAATGATTTATTTAAACCGATTGTTATTTCTTCTGTTTCCTTATAGTCCGTGTATAAAAAAACACCTTTGTGATAAATTGTTCCTTCATTTTTCGGAAAATCGTTTGCGATTTTTTCTTGCAAAACAACATTGTTATGGTGTGTTTTGGTAAGCATAAAATAAAATTCTTTATTTTCTTTCCCTTCTTTTCTTTTTACTTCGTCAATTAAATATCTATTTTGACTAACCCACTCGTGTAAATATTCTTCAAAAGCATTCTTGAAATTAGAGTAACTCAATTTCTTCATAGTTTTCATTGCAATAATAAAAACAACAATCGTTACTAATAATCCAGCCAAATCTTTTAAGCCATCAAGAATATTTTCATTTGTCCAACCTCTAATAAACAAATTTCCAATAATTGCAATTGTTCCAATAATTCCAAAAATTGCTGTTAAATATTTTTCTAAATTATCATCGTAATGTTTCATAGTTTATTCCTTATTATGTGGTTTGCTCAAATGCCCTACAACGAGTGAAATATGGTGCGTTTAGCATTTCAACGCTCATATCTTTCAATTTACTACCATGTTTCTTAATTGCTATCATCTTCATATATATCACTATCTGCCAAATGCACTATATTTTTTGTTGTGTGCCGTATTTATTCATTTTCTAAACTTATTACAACAATCTCAGGTCTGCAAAAGAATCTTAATGGTGGGGTAATTGTTCCAATCCCTGACGAAATATAAGCTTGCATTCCATCAAAATTCTTTAATCCATATCTATATTTTTGTCCATATTTAGATGGAAGAATTGGAGCCCACATTCCAAAGAATGTCATTTGCCCCCCATGAGTGTGACCTGATAATGTCAAATCAATCAAATCCTTTGGCATATTTTCTATGTAATCTGGACTGTGTGAGATAAGTATCGAAAAATCAGAATCGTTTAAGTCATGAGTTGTACTATCAAGTTGCTGAGAATCTTCCCACAAATCGCCAACTCCACCAATTTTAATACTATCATTTCCGATTTTAACCCAATAAGATTTATTGTCACATATTTTTATTCCGTTTTTAATCATCATTTGCCTTGTCAAGTCTGCACTTTCCCAGTGGTCATGATTTCCAAGAACACCATAAATACCGTTTGTTGCCTTTAGATTATTAAATTCTTCAAAAACAGGGGTTATATATTCAGGTTCTCTGTGAACATAATCACCGCCCATTAATATATAATCAGGCTCTAATTTGTTTATCCGTTTTACCAGTTTCTTAATCCTTTCAATTGATAAAAATGGTCCATGATGGATATCTGTTATAAATACAATCTTTTTTCCAGCAAAAGACTGCGGAATGTCACTGGATATCAAATCAATTCTTTTAGTCTTTATCCAGCGAGTTTCTAAATGACAATAAACTATGAAGGCAATGCCCAAAATAGTTAGAATTGAAAATATTTTTATCAGTTTTCTAAATTTCATTTATCAATATTATGTAAAATCCCGTTTTCTAGTTTTAATGCTTTGCAGTATCGTTGTTTTATATGGCACACAACACCGTTGTTTTAATACTTTCATGTCCTAATAAATTTTTGAATGTATCTTAAAATACATTTGCAAATGTAATAAATATTTTTTGTTTTATAAAAAGTCCTTTTAATCATTTTTAAAAAGCAATCTGTTATATTAAAATCGCTTTAATGCTTCTATGTCAAATACTGTGGGTAATCAAATTATTCACAAATTACAAAATTACTCTTTTTGTAATCTGTGAATCTGTCTTCAACAGACAAAGTCTGTGGCTTTAATTTCTTTTCACCCACACAAATCAACATAGAAGTTTTTAGTTCTTAGTTTTTAGTTTTCAATTCAAGATTATATTCATAATTTTGCAGAAATATTTTAGCAATGATAAGATTCGAAGAAGCTTACAAAATAGTAATTGACAGTGCTGTAAAAGCTACAATTGAAGAAGTTGATTTTAACAATTCCTTAAATCGCATTTTAGCGGAAGATATTAAATCCGACATGGATATGCCACCATTTGATAAATCGGCAATGGACGGATTTGCTTGCAGACAAGAGGATATAAAAAACGAACTTGAAATAATTGAAACTATCCCTGCCGGCAAAGTTCCTGCAAAAGAAATCAAAAAAAATCAATGCTCTAAAATAATGACTGGAGCAATGGTGCCACAAGGTGCTGATTGTGTTTTGATGGTAGAATTTACAGAGGAAATTTCAAAAAATAAAATCAGATATACAAAAGAGAAAAGCTCAACAAATATTTGCTACACAGGTGAAGACATTAAAACAGCTAAGATTGTTTTAAAAAAGGGAACTCAAATAAAACCTCAACACATAGCTGTACTTGCATCGGTTGGTGCTGTAAAACCAAAAGTTTACACAAGACCAAAAGTAGGAGTAATTTCTACGGGGGATGAAATTATTGAACCAGAAAATAAACCCGGCTTATCACAAATACGAAACAGCAATGCTTATCAACTTCTTGCCCAAATAACACAAGCAGGAGCAGAAGCAGAATACGTTGGTAAAGCTGCCGATAATAAAAAATCTACTTTTGATACAATTTCAAAAGCATTAAAAAATAATGATATTGTACTTTTAACAGGAGGAGTTTCAATGGGAGAATTTGACCATGTTCCTGAAATAATGAATCAACTTGGAATAAAAATTCACTTTGAACAAATTGCAGTAAAACCTGGCAAACCTACAACTTTCGGAACAATTGATGATAAATTTATTTTTGGGCTTCCCGGCAATCCTGTTTCATCTTTTATTCAATTTGAAATTCTTGTTAAACCATTGATTTGCAAAATAATGAATTGCAAACACCAAGCTAAAGAAATTAATCTTCCTATGGGCATTGATTACAAAAGAAAGAAAGCAGAACGAATGGCTTGGTTTCCTGTAAACATAAAAAATGGAATTGTAGTACCATCAAATTATCATGGCTCTGCACATATTCACGCTCTTGAAAATGCTGATGCATTAACATTTATTCCGATTGGACAAAAAATTATTAAAAAAGGAGAATTAGTGCATGTACGACCAATTTAACCGAAGAATAAATTATCTGCGTGTTTCCGTAACTGACAGATGCAACCTCAGATGCACTTATTGTATGCCCGAAGAAGGTGTGAAATTATTAGATCACAAAGATATTTTGTCATTTGAAGAAATAACTAAAATTATAAAAATTGCAGTAAACAAAGGTATAGATAAAATTCGTCTTACCGGAGGAGAACCTCTTGTACGCCATGGAATAATAGACCTCGTGTCTATGATTTCCAAAATAAAAGGCATCAAAGATTTTGGCATGACAACAAACGGCATCTATCTTCACGACTATGCTCAAAAACTTAAAGATGCAGGATTGCAAAGAATTAATATTAGCCTTGACACCCTTGACCCTGTTCAGTACAAAAATATTACTCGCGGAGGAAATATTGATGATGTGCTAAAAGGAATTGAAGCGGCAAAAAAGGCAAAGCTCACTCCTATTAAAATTAATTGTGTTGTAAGAAATTCTTCGGGTGATGAAAATGCAAAACAAGTAAATAACTTTTGTATAGAAAATGATTTGCAAGTAAGATTTATTAGATTGATGAATCTAAAAAACGGAACATTTTCAATTGTGGAACATGGTGACGGAGGTAATTGTGCTATTTGTAACAGATTAAGATTGACTGCCGATGGCAAAATTAAACCATGTTTATTTAATGATTTGGAATACGATATTCGTAAAATCGGTATAGAAAAAGCTATTGAACTTGCAGTAAAAAATAAACCCAAAAGTGGCACTAATAACAAAGTAAATCAATTTAGTAATATTGGAGGTTGAGAGTTAAGAACTAAAAGCTAAAAACTAAAAACTAAAAGGTTATGTGTTACGGATAAACAAGAAGAAGTACTTAAAGTGCCTAGAGTACCTAAAGTACTTAGAGTTAAAAAATAACAACTAAATGACAGCGAAGCAAATGACCACTAAATGACAAATAAATAATAAGAAGTACTTAAAGTGCCTAGAGTGCCTAAAGTACTTAGAGTTAAAACTAAAAGCTAAAA
>JAYEOP010000067.1 GCA_034723125.1 Bacteroidota bacterium
TGGCTTTTTCCTTTTTTCGTTAATTCAATAAATTCAGTTTGTAATCGTTTATTTTTAATTAAAATTCTAAAATACGGACATTTCCCATTTATTGATAAATCTTTTTCATCATTTCCTTTTCTGAATTTAATTATTTCAAATTGGTCAGGATTAAATTTGTGCAGAAATGTTATAGGCACACCCATGTATCCTTTGTAATCTAATGGTATATCTTTTGTTTTATTAACATTAATACCATCATAGTTATCATATTTGGGATATTCAATTTCGTTTCCAAAATACCTTTTTGTAAGTGTAATGTCTTCGTGTCGTTTAAAAGTATCTAAGTTAGTTAACCATAAAGCATTGTTTGGAGAAACTATTCTATTTCCAGAACTATCAATCCGAGCCTCTGTCCCATAAAGTTCATAGTGTTCTGGAACAATAAAACCTGAAATGCCTCTACCAAGATTTATACCTAACCACGCTTTATTTTCTTTTATTAGTTTAAAAATTTCTTTATAGGTAATAGCATTAATATTACCTATTATTAAAAACTTTTTATCGTATCTAACTAACTGATTAACATATTCTCTAAATAATGAAAACGGAGGGTTAGTAACAACAATATCGGATTGTTTTAATAGTTCGATACTTTCGGCACTACGAAAATCTCCATCCCCTTTAAAATGAATAATGTCTGTTGAACTTGGTATAATTGTTTCCCCTTCTGAAGCTGTATATTCATAGAAAAAACCACTTTCAGATTTTTCAATATTAAACAAATCCATTTTTTGCTCTCGGTAACAAGCAGATATTAGTTTTTTTATACCTAATTCCTTGAAATTTAATGCAAAATAATTAAAAAAGTTACTAATACGAGGGTCATCGCAATTGCAATAAACTACTTTATTTTCAAAATGACTTTTATAATGTTGCAATTCACTTTCTATATCAGAAAGTTGGGTGTAAAACTCATCACTTTTTGATTTTTTAGCTTTTTGCAATAATTTATTTGTTGCTTTTCTTGCCATTAATGGTTTTTATTTATTTTCTGTTATTTGTTTAAATATATCACTTCCTAAAACCTTAAGGGATGTTTTAGAAACTTCAATCATAATATCAAGCATTTCTTTAGCATCCCATACACCTCCTTTCCCTTGTGTATAAATGGAAGTTGCTTGAAGCATAATTGTTTTATCTTTAGGCTTGACAAACTTATTTTCACATAAGTTTGTGTTAATCGGCATACCATAGTTTGCGGAAGTCAATCTGTCCATTCTATTTAACATTCCAAAATTATATTCAAGTTTTACAATTCTTCCGTCAGGTCTTTTAATTGAAATAGTTTCAGTCAGAAAGTTTGAACCTTCAAGAAATAGGACATACGGGAAATGAGATTCCGATAGCATAAAATTAGCAATTTCGGATATGTTTTTATGTGACCTTTCTATAGCATTACCAGCAGCCATTAAGTCTTGATTGTTGTCTTTTCCTACTAATTTTCCTTTTAGTATATTATCAATGTCTTTTCCTTGATGTTTTGCTTCCGTTACTAAAATTATTCTCCAATTGCCATTATCATCTTTGACTTCAATTATTCCACCATCAGGTCTTATGCTTGAATTTGAAACAAAAAGAGTTTGTCCTAAATCTTTATCAACTTTTTGTAAGGCTTTATTTATCTCTTCCTTTTTTATGTTTTTTCTGTAACGAAAAATTAATTGAGAATATTCTTTTTCAAGTTGTTCAATTACAAGATGTGATATTTTCCCAACTGTTATATTGTGTAATTTTGCTTCATCTCCAAATATACCGACAACACCATGAGACTTTTTATGTTGTTTTGTTAATCTTTTTGATTGATTTTTTTTAGCCATATTATAACGTTCCTATCACTATTTACTTTTAATACAAAAATACAAACTTTATTTTTAACACAAGAAACATACACCTTTTCAAATTTGCACTAATGTTTATTCTTTCATTGCTTGCAGGTAATACTAAACCACCATCAATTTAATTAAAATGAATCTAGTATTATGCCGATGGATTAGCATGTTAAGAAAATTTATTTTCTGTTACATGATAACCTTTCGGTATAACATTAGAATAAACGGAAATTCAGTTTATTTTCATTTTGTACAGATACACTCAAAAACCAATAAGTAGGCTTTCAGCCTTTTTATCTAATAGTCCCCTGAGTTCAAAGAGTGGTTATAAACAAGAACAAGCTTTGTATGGTCTTCAATATTCTGTTCAGTAAATTCCATAATCATCTTGCATACTGTATCAATCCCCTCACTCCTCTTTTCGTTTTGCTTTGTTCTTTTCTTTTTCATATTTACTTGACCTGATATACCATTTGTTCTGTAGGTTTTTTGCGGTTTCATTAATGTTAAGAATTGCATCATTCAGGTTATAAATAGTTCTTGAAAATGAATCGGCAAAGCTAGTGTCTGAAAGTATTTTATAAGCAATACCTCCTTCACTGTTAAGACTTTTTGCAACTTCTGCAAGTTCTTTTGCAATACGATCAGTATTTTTACTGGCATTATATAAATTTTGCAAAAAAGCAGTATCTGTAAATAATTTTCCAAAAATACCTTTATCGCTTTTAATTTTTTTACTTACAAAAATCAAATCTTCAGAGACAATACCTAGGTCTTTTGTTATTTTATTTAGATTGTTACTTGCATGGCTAACTTTATTGAATGTGTTATCAAATTGTCTGTTATAGGCTGTATCTGAGAGCAATTTTCCAATTACTCCTTCTTGTCTGTTTATTTTTGATGCAATTCCTGCAAAATTATCAGTAAGTATAGCAGTGTTTCTACCAATTCTATCAAGATTGTTTGAGAAAGCAGTGTCTGAAAATATTTTTCCAAAGATACCTTCACCATTATTTATTCTTTGAGTAATTGATGCTATATTTCTTGTAATTTTAATAGTTTCATTACTTGCTTCATTTATTTTTTTAATAATATCATCAATCTTCACAGCTTCCACAGTTTTAAGATAATCACCATCTTCTACTACTGGAGATGTTGAATATCCGGGAGATATAGTTAAAGCTTTTCCACCAATAAGACCTTCGGAAGTAATTTCTGCTTCTGAAGTTTTTCTTATGAATTTTTTAACATCTTCGTCAATCAAAAGATCTAATTCAATTGTTGTGTCATTAATAATTGTAATATTTTTTACAGAACCTACTTCAATTCCTGAAAAATTTACATCATCTCCTATTTCTAATCCGCTAACATCCTCAAAAATACATTTTAATGTAAATGTAGTTCTAAAAAGATTTTCTTGAATCCCAATGTAATAAATTGAGAAAATAAAAAGGGATATTCCTGCAACTATAAAAGTTCCCATTTTTATCATATTTTTTTTACTCATTTTCATAGTACTTACATTTTAATATCTTCACTTTATTCGAAAAATGATTTAACCCATTTATCTTCAGTATTTTTCAATTCATCGTAAATTCCTTCTTTGTAAAAAACACCATGTCTTATAAATAACATTCTGTCAGTTGTAATTCTTGCACATTTCATATCATGTGTAATAATCAAAGATGCAGAATTATATTTTTCCTGTACAGAAAGTATCAGTTCACTAATTTCTTGAGATGTTTGTGGATCAAGCCCTGTTGTCGGTTCATCATAAAAAATCACTTTTGGTTTCATAATAAGTGTTCTTGCAAGACCAATACGTTTTTTCATCCCTCCTGATAATTCTGAAGGTACTTTATCAATTGCATCTAACAAGCCTACATTTTCTAGGGCTTCAACACTCATATCTTCAATTTCTGCATCAGATAAATTCTTAAAGTTTCTAATAACAGGAAAAGCAAGATTTTCTCTCACAGTCATAGAATCATACAAAGCACCACCTTGAAAAAGGAATCCTATTTGTCTGCGAATATTTAAAAGTTCTTTATGATTTAAAGAAAAAACATCTTTTCCAAATACTTCAATTTTCCCTTCATCAGCTTCCAAAAGACGAACAATACATTTTATCAAAACAGATTTGCCAATACCTGATTTACCCAGTACACCAACATTTTCACCTGCTCTAAGTTTTAGAGATATTCCATTTAAAATTGGATTAGCTGGAAAAGCTTTTTTAAGATTTTCAACTACAATAACTTCTTCGTTGTTATTTTGTTTAATATTTTCGTTATTATTTGTCATTAAAAAAAACTTAAAATATTTGATCAAGTTGAACAGCAACAATATCAATAATAAACATTGCCAATGAAGAAGCTACAACTGCCGAATTTGCGGCTTGTCCTACACCCTCAGTTCCTTTATTGGCATAATATCCTTTGTAACATCCGATAATTCCAATTGCAAAGCCAAAAAATATTGTTTTTATTGTTGCAGGTAGAAAGTCTCCAAAATCTAAAGTACTGAATGCTTGTGAAATAAATAATTCAGGTGAAAGGTGTGCATTAAGGTTAATAGCAAGATAAGAGCCCAAAAAAGCAATTGCATCAGAATAAAAAACAAGTAATGGAATCATTAATGAAGTAGCCATAACACGTGTAACAACAATAAATTTCATTGGATTAGAAGCAGAAACTTCCATAGCATCAATTTGTTCGGTAACACGCATTGAACCTAATTCCGCACCTATGCTTGATCCTATTTTCCCTGCACAGATAAGTGCAGTTATCAATGGACCAATTTCTCTAACTATCGAAATAGAAACCATTCCGGGAAGCCAATCTTCAGCACCAAAAGTAACCATCATTGGGCGGGATTGAAGTGTGAGGACAAAACCTAGAATAAATCCAATAATTGATATTAAAGTAAGTGATTTATAACCTATTTGATACGATTGACGAGTAAATTCTCTAAATTCAAAACGACCATGAAAAAGCTCTCGAAAAAATTGTCCTGTAAAAACAGTTAAATTCGCAGCCTCAAGAAAAAAATCGTTTACCCTTTTACTTGCCATATTTCTACTTTTATGAAAGTTGCAATTTACTAATATTAAAAACGTAAGCCTATTAATAATTGAAAATAATAATAATCGTTACAAATCATATATTCGCTAATTGGAGAGAAATGTTTAACATAACCCGTCCCTATTGACATAAAAAAATTATCTCCGTTGTATCCCACACTTGAATTTATTTCCATCATTGCATTTATGCTATTTTCTTTTTGAAAAATGCCTGACCCAAATGACATTTTTTGATAACCACTACCTAACATAATC
>JAYEOP010000068.1 GCA_034723125.1 Bacteroidota bacterium
ATTCAACAAGCTCAAATATTGCATATTGGGATAATACGCCATATTCAACTTTAAGTGCATGGAAATCTGCTGATACAACACAAAATGTTAATTCAATAAATATTATTCCTGACTTTAACAGTTCAACTGACCTAAAACATACAAATGGAAGTTTGAATGCTGGACAAAACGGTCTTTTCGTTACAAATGATATTTATGATACTAACAGAGTTTCACCTACACTTGGTGCTTATGAATATGTACCTGCGCAATACGATGCAGGAATAACAGAACTTGTTGCTCCTACGATTCCATTATGCCTTGCAAGCCAAAATGTTATTGTTATTCTTAAAAACAATGGACTAAAAACACTTACAAGTGATACTATTCAATGGATGGTAAACGGAGTTGCTCAAACACCTTATGCATGGACAGGGAGTTTAGCGACTAATGACACAACCTTAGTTAATTTGGGTTCTTATTCTTTTAATTCAGGAACTATATACAATTTAAAAGTTTATCCTTCTTATGTAAATGGAACTCAGCCTGATTCTAACGCATTGAATGATACATTAAAAATAATTGTTCAACAGTCACTTTCAGGAACTTATACTATTGGTGGTGCTTCACGGGATTTTCATTCATTTAATGATGCTATTAATGCATTGGATTCGCTTGGATTATGCGGTGCAGTTACTTTTATTGCTGATTCAGGAGTATATAATGAGCAACTTACATTGAAGCCTGTTATGGGTGCTTCTTTAACAAAGACTATAACTTTTCAGTCAGCAACAGCGGATAGCAGTGATGTTGTTATTACAAATAACGGATATGTTGTGAAATTGAATGGAGCTGATTATTTTACTTTCAAAAATCTCTCTTTTGTTTCAACCGATTCTTATTCAAATGTAGTAGAAATTGAAAATTCAGCATGTAATAATAATTTTTATAATAATTTAATTATTGGTCATGATTATGAATATGGCCAAACATCCGGTTTTTCTTCTTACACATACATTGATAGTAATATTACTATAAAAAATAACAGAATTAATAATTGTTACAATGGGATTTATCTTAAGGGAATAGACGATGTTCAAAATCCTGAAACAAATATTATTATAAGTGGTAATTATATTGAAAATTTCCGTGGATATGGGATTTTAGTATATTATGATGAAAATGTAACAATAGAATCTAATACTATTATTTCCAATACTTGTTCTTATGATTATTCAGGAATCTTTCTTTACTACTGTTCTATTGATTCTATTGTGAAAAACAAAATAAAAATTATTACAAATGACGAAGGGGCTGGGATAAATATTTCACAATGTTATTCCAACACTTTGTTTGCAAATAATAGTATTGCAGTAGGTTCTAATAATAGTATTGTCTCAGGAATTGAAATGAATAATTGTAATAATTTTAATGTTTTTAATAATTCAGTAAATATAATTTCAGGAAGTAGTAATTCACGAGCTTTCTATTCGCCTGATGATATTGCATATTGTAGTTTTAAAAACAATATTTTTAATAATAATTCTACAGGACTTGCAGTTTATTTTAATTCAGCTCCACCAATTTCCGATTATAATAGCTTTTATACTAATGGAAGTTATTTAACTTATGTAAATAGTTCAAAGTATAGTAGTTTATCTGCCTATCAAACGGCAACAAATTTAGATTCAAATTCAGTATCGGCAAAGCCTAATTTTAGGTCATCAACAGACCTACATTTAATGGATACTTTTTATTGTGGTATAACTTTAAATGAAGTTAAGATAGATATTGACGGAGATCCAAGACAATCACCACCACAGATGGGTGCTGATGAATTTAATTACGGACCTTTATTCGGAACATATACAATAAAACCTGATAGTACAGGGAATTATATTAATTTTACTCAAGCAGTAAGTGCTTTAAATCAATATGGTGTAAAAGATAAAGTTACATTTATTGCTGATTCGGGAGTTTATAATGAACAAATAAAAATTAATTATATCTCAGGAGCCTCATCAAGCAATACTGTAACATTCCGCTCTGAAAGTGGTAATAACATAGATGTTAGTTTGCAATTTGCAAATACTTCAACTAATAATTATGTGATAAAATTGGATAGTGCTAAATACGTTAGTTTTGAAGATATGACGATTAAGTCTATAGGAACAAGCTATGGAAGAGTTATTCATCTTTCAAATTATTCTGATAATAATACATTTGATAATAATATAATTAATGGAATTTCAACTTATCAAACATCTAACAATTATGCTTTAATTTATTCAAAAGATGATAAAAACAATTATAATACATTTTTAAATAATACTTTATTTAATGGTTCTTTTGCATTTTATTTTTCCAATTTGTCTAATCAATATTCCTATGGAACAGAAATTAATGGAAATAATATTATATATTTTGGATTAACAGGAATATTTATAGGTTACCAAAAAGATATAACAATCCAAGAAAATTTTATAAAATCCGATTCTTCATCACCAAATGGAATCTCTGCTATTTCCACAAGTAATTGTAATGATAATTTATTAATTAACGGAAATAAAATTGATGTTACAGCTCCTACTACTTCTTATGGAATACATATTTATAATCATTCGGGCTCCTCATCTTTAAAAGCCAAAATTTTCAATAATTTTATTCATCTACACTCAGACTCAAGTAATACTGTTTATGGTATGAATTTTTATGCAAATAATTATTCTGATGTTTTTTACAATACAATAAATATAACAGGAACAAATTCAAATTCAAGAGGAATACATTTATCCAGTGGTTCAAATTGTTATATAAAAAATAATATCTTTGCAAATAATTCAGGAGGATATGCATATTATGTAGGTCAGCCATCAATTATTTCAGAATCTGATTATAACGATTTTTATACAACAGGAACTAATCTAGTTTATTGGAATGGAAATAAAACTTCTTTATCGGCATATCAATCTGCAAGTAGCAAAGATTCTAATTCATTCTCAGTAGATCCTGAATTTGTATCAGAAAGTAATCTGCATATAATATCTGATACACTAAATGAAGCAGCTATACCAATTACAGGAATTGATTTTGATATTGACGGACAAACTAGAGATGCAATAAATCCTGATATTGGAGCAGACGAATATGAACCTCCATTAGCTGGAGTTTATACTATTGGACAAGATACAAGTTACGATTATCAATCATTTTCAGCAGCAGCTCATGACCTTAATAATTATGGAATAAAAGGAAATGTTAAGTTTAAAGTTGATAGTGGTAATTATAATGAACAATTTATTTTAAATGAAATTCAAGGTGCAACTGATACTTCTACTATTGTTTTTGAATCAATGTATGATGATAGTACAAAAGTAGTTATTACACATCAAAGTAGTAATACCGCTGGGGAATTAAACTATATTGTGAAATTAGATGGTGCTGATTATATTACATTTAGAAAAATTTCATTCTTTTCAATAGTTGTTAATTCAGGACTACCTATTAATGTTATTTTAACAAATGCTGCTTCAAACAATAATTTTGAAAATTGTTATTTTTCTACTAATCTTGAAGGCTATGATATGAATAGCCCGGCTTATTCACTTGTTTTATCATATACAGAAACTAATACTATTGATAATAATAATAGTTTTATTTCAAATTATTTCAGAAATGCAGGTTTTGGATTAACATTTTATTATAATCCATCTTTCCAATCTTCAGGAAATGTAATTCAATCAAACGTTTTTGAAGGGCAAAGCAGTTGTGGAATATATTGTTCGGGAATAATGTCATCTGTAATAAATGAAAATATAATAACAACTGACCTAGGTTATGAAAGCAATAGTAATGGATACAATGCAATTTATTGTGAATATTGTGATAGTAATTTTGAAATAGGATATAATAAAATAGAAGCTTATGCTGATCTTTATTATGAGAACGAATCTCGTTTTAGTGGTATTTATTTAAGTAAATCTAATTTCTCAACTAAAAATGCTTTAGTTCATAATAATTTTATTAATATGACAGGATATAGTTCTACTTCATTTGGTGTCATCATAGATTCAACTTACAATGTTGATTTTGTATATAATACTGTTCGTTCAAATGTATATGCATATTCAGAAAGTGGAGAAAATTTATCTTCAGCACTTAATATAGGTGAATCAAATAACATCTTTATTAGAAATAATATTTTATCTAGTCTTTATTCTTATGCAATCGCTACAACGGTTGATACTAATCATTTCAATAGTGATTATAATGTTCTTTATTCGGAAGCAGAAGAACATAATGTTGAAGCAGGTTCAATATTGTTAGCAAATTATCAAGGTTCTGTAAAAAACACACTAAGTGAATGGCAAAATGCAACAGCAAATGATATTAATTCTTTAAATGTTGACCCATATTTTAATAACTTTGACCCATATTATAAAGTTAAAAATATGGCTCTTAATGGAGCAGCCATACCACTTGACAGCTTTCAGCTTGATATTGAAAAAGAACAGCGTCATCTCCAAACACCCGATATAGGTTGTGATGAATTTTTGGCTCCTGTTTATTTTACATCATGTAAAACTTCTTATGGAAGATTATGTGATAGTATTGCAATAGTTGCTAATGTTACCGGAGATTCAATAATATATAGCTGGTATGTTGATGGTTCATTAGATACTAACTCAACTGATTCATTCTATAGCGTTAATAACGTTTCTTATGATGATGGTGGAAATTATATTTGTGTAGCAAGCAATGATATAAGTGCAGATACATGTATTCATAAATTTACAGTTTATACAGAAGAATCCCAAAATGACATCTTTTATAAATTTAGTGGAAATGCAAATAACTCAAGTGGAAATTACTTGCATGGAGTTAATGTGGGTGCAACTTCAACTCATGATAGATTCCTTGATCCCGATAGTGCTTATTATTTCGATGGGATAAATGATTATGTTTATACTGTAGTAGAAGACTCTTCAGATGCTTTTACAGTTTCTTCTTGGATAAAAATATCTTCATCTTCAAGCTCTGATATGAGTATTTTCTCCAAAGGTAATCAGATAAATTTTTATGTTAATTCATCAAATAAATTAGCATTTGATTTACAGAATTCACTTGTTGCAAATAAAGTATTATCAAATAATCGTTGGTATTTTGTAACAATGACTTTTAAAAATGGTTTAAAGAAAATTTATATTAATGGAGAAAAAATA
>JAYEOP010000069.1 GCA_034723125.1 Bacteroidota bacterium
GTTGGGCACAATTAGGACAGACTAAAAACAAATTAGGCAACAAGGAAAAATGATAGTATTTTTGTTGTATAAAATAGGAAAATAAAATGACAGAATTATTAACAATAAAAGAAGCAAGTTTATGGGCAAGTAACCATTTGAGCAAAAATGTTACTACTTCCAATATTTCATATCTAATTCAATACGGAAAAGTAAAAAAATATGGAGATAATGGAACAACTGCTGTTAATAAATACGACCTATTAGATTACTATAAAAGTTATAATGGGCAACGAGAAACAGACTGGCGAGAAAAACTTGGTAACGATTTAAACTGGGCTTTATCATTCGATAATTTAAAAGAAAAAGATACTACAAAACATATTCATAGACTTCATCCATACAAAGGAAAATTTATACCGCAATTAGTAGAATATTTTATTGACAACCATACAGATAATTTCAAGAAAGAAACATACTTTAAAGAAGGTGATATTATTCTTGACCCATTTTCTGGAAGTGGAACAACAATGGTGCAAGCCAATGAATTAGGAATGCACGCAATAGGCATTGATATTTCAGCATTTAACTCACTTATTGCAAATGTAAAAGTTGTAAAAGTTGATTTCCAAGATTTAAATAGTGAATTAAAACGAATAACAGAAGCATTAAAATTTTTTATTTCTCAAAATAAAAATGCTCAGTTTGAAAATGAACTACTCGAAAAATTAAATGTTTTTAATAAAAAATATTTTCCATCGCCTGAGTATAAAATTAAAGTTCGGAATAAGGAAATAATTGAAAGAGATTACACTCCAAAAAAAGAAAATGAGTTTTCTGAAACTTTTGAAAAATTACGAGAAAAATATAACATAGAATTAAAGCAAGACAAATCAAGTAATTTTCTTGAAAAATGGTATCTCGAACCTATAAAAAATGAAATAGATTTTACTTTTGAACAACTTAAAAAAGTTAAAAATCTAACTACGAAAAAAATAATAACAATTATATTAAGTAGAACAATTAGGTCTTGCAGAGCAACCACTCATGCTGACTTAGCAACACTTAAAGAACCTGTAACAAAAACATATTATTGTCGGAAGCACGGAAAAATTTGTAAACCCCTATTTTCAATGCTTTCTTGGTGGGAAAGATACGGTAAAGATACTATAAAACGATTTTACGAATTTGATTATCTGAGAACTGACACATATCAAAATTGCCTGCAAGGGGATGCAAGAAATATTAATATCTTTTCAGAATTAGAAAATAAAAATTCTGAATTTTCGAAACTGGCAAAAGAACAAAAAATTAAAGGAATTTTTTCCAGTCCGCCATATGTCGGATTAATTAATTATCACGAACAACACGCTTATGCTTATGATTTATTTGGTTTCACACGAAATGATGAATTAGAAATAGGACCTCTTTATAAAGGTCAAGGACGAGAAGCAAGAAATTCATACATTGAAGGAATTGCACAAGTATTAATTAATTCTAAGAAGTATTTGCAGGACGATTATGATATTTTTCTTGTAGCAAACGATAAATATAATATGTATCCTACGATTGCTGAAAAATCTGGAATGAAAATCGTAAATCAATATAAAAGACCTGTTTTAAATAGAACAGAAAAAAACAAATCGGCTTATGCTGAGATAATATTTCATTTAAAAGCCAAATAATGAAAAAATTTGAAATTCAATATGTGAGTAGATATTATGATGAAAAAAATTATTGTTCTGAAATAATATCTGCAAATTCCGAAGATGAAGCATTGATATCTTTTGCAAATATTTTTGAGATAGAAAACTTTAAATTATTTTTACAGCCTTTTTTTATATGGGAAAATGGAGAATGGCTGTCTTCTTTCAAGTGTATTAATGAAGTAAAAGAAATTAGCTGTCCACAATGTAATGGTGCAGGAAAAATAAATATAAACATTTAAAATAATGGCATTATCAAAAGAACAAATACAATCAGTTGAGAATACCGTTAGAAATAGTTTGAGAAACAGGTTTAACTCATATAATCCCGAGCCAGCCGTAATGCCATTTCATACAAGATTATTAGGGAAAGATAGACTTGCTCTGTATTCTTTTATTCACTCGTTGAATACAAATTTTGGAACAACAATTTTTGAACCTGTTGCAGTTTCTTTGGCTTCAAGTAGATTTAAAATTGCCAAACTTCAAATGAAATCTGGGACAAGGATTAGCGAACAAGCACAATATGAAATTCAGAAAATAATGGATGAATTAACTGCTGCTAATAAAAAACCTGATAAGCAAAAAGAGATAGAAATAATTCGTAAAGTATGCCAAAAAGGAGAAATGCGAACAGTTAAACCAACAAGAGTAGATGTTTATCTTGAAAGTGAAGATGGAGAGATATACTTGTTTGACATAAAGACAGCAAAACCTAACAAAGGCGGGTTTAAAGAATTTAAAAGAACACTATTAGAATGGTCAGCAACTGTTTTATCAGAAAATCCCAAAGCAAGAATTAACACATTAATTGCTATCCCATATAATCCTTATGAGCCTAAACCATACAGTCGTTGGACAATGGCTGGTATGCTTGATTTAGAGAAAGAATTAAAAGTTGCGGAAGAATTTTGGGACTTTCTTGGTGGTGATGGGGCATATGATGATTTACTTGGTTGTTTTGAACGAGTTGGAATTGAAATGAGACAAGAAATTGATACATACTTTGCTCGATTTAATAAATAACTGTGCCCAACAAAGGCTATACGTAATTTGGGTAATATGCTGATATTGAAGTTTGTAGTGTTAAATAAAATTAGTGGTAAATTGAAAATTAATCGTTTCAAAATCCCAAACTACGCATAGCCAAACCGTTAAACTGTCTAAAAACTATTAAAAAGCAATTATTTTGATGAGACAACAAAGTGTATGATTAAAAAAAACAGCTATTTGGAAAATTACTGACTGGGTACAAATATCAATATTCAGGCTTATTAGACAGACTGCCATTACAAGCAGTTCGAACGAAATCTGAAAATTAATTTTAAAATCCTACCAAAAATTAGTAATTTTGTAGCAAATTTTAAGTTAATGCAAAAAACACATCAATTTTATTAGGACATGAATCAAGTAAAACAACAGAAATTTACACTCATATTACTAGCAATGGGCTTGGCTATCTTACTAACTCGCTGGATAATATGGAATTATAGGTTTTTAAATATATCTGTACATAATGGAAATAAACGGAAGTTCTGTTTATACGAATGTTCTAAACTATTTAAAAAGGAGAAATAAATCATGTTACAATTAAAAAATAATTTCATTTTCGCTCCTGTTAAAACTGGATACAGCGACAAAACAGGTGTTATTACTGAGAAACATCTTAATTTTTACGAAGAAAGAAGTCAATATATTGGAGCAGTTACACCTGAACCAATGTATCTTGATAAGGGGTTAAGAGAATTGCCTACGCAAATTGGCATTGACAATGATACTAAAATTGAAGGGTTAAAAAAGTTAACAAATAAAATTCATCAATTTAACACAAAAGTTATTGCACATTTGAATCATCCGGGAAGAATGGCTAACCCGAAAATCCCGGGAAACTATTTTTTGTCATCAACAGATAAAGCATGTGAGATGGGGGGGGGGGTATCTCCAAAAGAAATGGATCAGAGTGATATTCAACATGCAATAAATTTATTTGCTGACGCTGCAAAACGTTCAGAGAAAGCAGGTTTTGATATTATTGAACTTCAATTTGGACATGGGTATCTTCCTGCTCAATTTATTTCGCCAAAAGTAAACAATAGAACCGATGAATATGGCGGAAGTTTTGAGAACAGAATAAAATTTCCGCTACAAATTTTAGATGCCGTAAAATCAACAACTGATTTGCCAATTATTATCAGAATAAGTGGCGATGAAATGATTCCTGACGGAATTAAATTAGAGGAAATGATTAAGTTTTCTAAAATTTTAAAAGAAAAATCCATTGAAGCTATCCATGTTTCAGCCGGAACAGTTTGCAATACTCCCCCCTGGTATTTTCAACACATGTTTGTACCAAAAGGAAAAACCTGGGAATTTGCTAAAAAAATCAAAAAAGAAACTAATGTTCCCACAATTTACGTGGGGCAAATAAATTCTGAAATCGACATAAAAAACCTGACAGATAATTTCAAAGCCGATTATATTGCAATCGGAAGAGCACTTGTTGCCGATCCTGATTTTGTTGGAAAATATCTAAATAAAATAAAAGGGAATATTCGTCCTTGTCTTGCTTGTGCCGAAGGTTGTTTGGGAGGAGTAAAATCAGGACAAGGGCTTCAATGCCTTGTAAACCCGAAAGTAGGCAAAGAAATTGATATTTTTGAAAAAGTCGAAAAATCTAAAAACTTTGCTGTTATTGGAGGTGGTTTGGCAGGAATGGAAGCCGCTTTGACATTAAAGAAAAGAGGTCATAAAGTAACTCTTTTTGAAAAAGAAAAACTTGGCGGACAATTTAATCTTGCTCCTCTTACGCCAAATAAAAAATCTATGGATGGTTTAATACCATATTTTATTAATGAAATTAAAGACAATAATATTGATGTTGTTTATAAAGAAGCAGAAAAGGCAGATCTGATAAAATATGATGAGGTTGTTATTGCCACAGGTTCTAAGCCGGCAGAAATAAAAATTGATGGTTTAGATAAATTCTATTGGGCAGAAATATTACTAAAGAAAAATTTGCCAAAAGACAAAAGGGTTTTGATAATTGGCGGAGGACTTATAGGAGTTGATATCGCAACAGCATTAATTCCGCTCAATAATCAGGTGATTATTGTTAAGCGAACAACTGACTTTGGTGAAGATATGGAAATGATTGCAAAATTACTTTCTTTAAAAATGATGAAAGAAAAAGGAACTGTTTTTAGCGATCATACACATATAAAAAAGATTTCAGGGAAAACAGTTTATGCAGAAAAAGATGGAGCAGATATTCAATTTAATGACATTGATATTATTGTGGTTTCAGCCGGAATGAAAAGTTTTAACCCTTTAGGAAAAGAACTCAAAAATAGTATTACTGTTCATGTTATTGGTGATGCTAAAAAAATAGGGAATGCACAAGATGCAATAAAAAATGCTTATGAAGTAACAAAAAGGATATAAAAACAGTTTAGAATCGAGTAGGCGGCTGACGGAGTAATCTCCGCCAGTGCACCTCTCACACCACCAAGC
>JAYEOP010000070.1 GCA_034723125.1 Bacteroidota bacterium
GAACAATTACTTGAAAATCAAATCACTGAAAGAAAAGAAAATTCCAAGTTTAAAAATGTGGATGATTTACTTAACAGTGGTGATGTTTTTGAAATAAAATAAAACTAACAAATTTATTTTAAATTTAAAAGGGCTTTCGTTTGAAAGCCCTTTTTTTATTCCTATCGCTATAGGGAGTTCTATGTTGATTTGTGTGGATGGAAAAATATTAAATTCACAGATTATAAAATTATTCTTTTTGTAATCTGTGAATCAAATTTGATTACCCACAGTTTTTGACATAGAACCTTAATAACTGATTTTTTTTTGAATAAATTATTTCCAAATCTTTAATTTAAATTTGCATAAATAATTAATGATTATCAAAAAGGAAAAAACAACAAAATGGAAAAAATTTATCCCGACTCAGGAGTGGAACTCTCAAAATTTATTGCAAAACATTATGACAAAGTGATGAATATTGCATCTTTTGGTATGTACAATAACTTTATTAAAAAAGCAATTGCAAATTTGGATATTAAAAAAAACGATGATATACTTGACCTTGGTTGTGGTTCAGGAAGAAATATTTTATTGATGAACAAATATGTTTCTGAGGATTCACTGTTAATGGGTTTTGACATTTCTGAAGAAATGGAGATGCGATTTAACGAAAATTGCAAAGAGTATCCCAATATTAAATTTGTTAATAAAAGAGTAGATCAACTAATTGATGTTGAGCAAAAGTTTGATAAAGTATTCATCAGCTTTGTGATACATGGTTTTCCTCATGAAATCAGGAAAGCAGTAATTCAAAATGCCTTTAACCATCTTAAAGAAGGTGGAAGTTTTAATATTTTGGATTTTGCAGAATTTGATATGAGCAAAATGCCCTTTCATCATCGTTTTATTTTTAAAAAGATTGAATGTAAATATGCCTTCGACTATATTGAAAGAGATTGGAAAAATATTTTGAAAGAGTTTGGTTTTAAAACTTTTAAAGAAGAATTTTATATCAAAAAATATGTGAGATTACTTACAGCAGTAAAATAAAAATTTCTTGAATTGAGTCCACTCTAAAAAGTAATGAGTGCAGGTTCTAAAAATCAGGAATTGCCCCATTCCCTAAAGGGAGTCCTGATTTTCAGCTACTTTTCCCTTTAGGGTTTGGGGCAGAAAGGAGCTAAAAATCATTTTAAGACTTCTTAGAGTGGACTCTTAATTAAAAAAAAAGCATAAAAAAATGAAAATTTTAGAAAGCGGAGCGGTTTATTCAAAGATAAGTGCTATTGGTGAAAAAGTTAAGAGACTTGAAAAAGAGAAAGGCGAAAAATATCTTTACCTCTATCAGGGAGTTAACTCTGTAGTACCAATTGATTTAACGGAAGTTATTAAACAAATTGATTTTAACTCACGCGATATTCAGGTTTATGCTCCTATGACAGGCAGACCAAAACTTAAAGAAGCTATCAATAATGAATATTTTGGCAGTAAAACTAAGGCGGAAAATATTCTTGTATGCAATGGTGGAATGTCGGGTTTGGATATGGTATTTCAATCACTTGATATTCAAAAGGTTTTTGTTCCTTCATATTTCTGGGGTTCATATTTTAATATTTTAAAAGTTCGGAAAATTGAAGGATATTTTTATGAAAATTTTCAGGAGTTGGAAGAAAATCCTGAAAAATATAAAAATAATGCTGTAATAATTTGCGACCCAAACAATCCTTTGGGAGATAAATATGATGATGAAAGATTGCTAAATTTGATAAAGGCATTGAATAATGAAGGTTGCATAGTGATAATTGACAGCCCTTATCGAAAGGTTTTTTTGAACAATGATAAATTTTTTGAAAAACTTTATTCTTTGTCAAATGTGATAATTATTGAGAGCTTCTCCAAATCTTTGGGATTAAGTGGCCAACGTATTGGCTTTGTTCACTCGGTAAATGAAAAGCTAATGGAAGAACTTGCTATAAGATTGATGTATGCATCAAATGGGGTAAATGGTTTTTCACAATTATTAGTTGAAAAACTTTTTACAACAAAAGAAGGAAGAAAAGCTATAAGTGATTTTAAAGAAAAAACTACTGATGACATAGAAAAAAATATCAACTATTTAAATCAAAGAGGATTTCTTGCAAAAGAGTTTTATCAAAGTTCAAAACCGATGGGAATTTTTGTTGTAGTAAATTTAGCTGAAGATGAATTAATGAAAGCACGAATAGCTTCTGTTTCACTTTCCTTTTTCACACGAAAGTACAAAGAAAAAGCATCTGTCTTTTCTCGCATTTGTGTCTCTGTACCCCATGAAGAACTAAAAAGTTTTTTTGACTTTTTAGATTGTACTCATTAATAAAACATATCTTTGAAAATGGCAAAAAGCTACTAAAATGATAATTAAGAAATGATTTTACGCTTTCGTTACATAATTTTTGTGCTGGCAATATTTTTAAGCCAAACGCTTAAAGCCCAAATATTACCTTCTTTTGGTAATTCACGTACAGGGACTACAGCTTTGCAGTTTTTAAAAATTGCTCCTGATGCACGTTCTTCCGCACTATCAGGTAGCTACAATGCACTTGTAAACGATGTTTCAGCAGTGTTTTGGAATCCGGCTGGTTTAACACATATCGACAGCAATAAATATCATTTTCAACTCGGACACACGGCTTATTATTCTGGGATTGTTCAAAATTACATGGGTTTTGCTTTTTCAAAATCACGATTAAATTACTGGGGAATTAGCATTATCAATCTTTCCTCAGGGGAAATGCCTGTTACAACAGAGTTTCAGCCTTTTGGAAACGGACAAACTTTCTCGGTTTCAAATATGCTGGTAGGTGTTTCTTTTGCTAAAATACTTTCAGATAATTTTAGCTTTGGAATAAGTGGAAAATATGTTTACGAAAATATTTCAGATGTTTTAATTCATAACGGTATTTTTGATTTTGGATTTATTTACAACATTGGTATTAAACACAACACACGTTTTGCCGTAGGAATTTCAAATTTCGGTTTTAATGTTAGCCCAAGTGGAAATGTTACTATTTCAACACTTAACGGAGACAAAGCAATAGAAAATTTTGAAAATGTTGCTGTTCCTTCAATCTTTAGATTAGGATTTGCATCCAATGTATGGAATAAAGGAATTCATTCATTAGTTTTTGCAGGACAACTTTCACATCCTACCGACAACAATGAAACTATGGCTTTTGGCGTTGAATACAGCTTAAAAGATATTTTGTTTTTAAGAACAGGATATGAATTTGGAGCTGACCAAAACGGCTTACCATCAGCAGGAATTGGTATTAATTTACAAAGATATTTCGGTAGCATAAAAGTAGATTACGGCTTTAACAACAAAGATATTCTTGGGGATATTCACAGAATTACACTGGGTATTTCTTTAAAATAGACAAAAACAACAATGAGAAACATAAAATATTTAATCCTCTTTTTATCAATATCAATAATTTTTTCGTCATGTGAGTTTATGTTTGGCTCAAAATATAATGATGAAGTAGAAGATATTTTTGAACAAGGTAAAATTGACCCCAACCTTGCCCCTCAAAATGTTGGATATGTTCCAATCCTTCCTATCTGGAATGAATTTTCAAATCCGGTTGATGTTTTTGTTGGTTATGATGAAATGATTTATGTAGTTGATGATAACGGATTGCACATCCTTGACCTTAAAGGGAAATTACACAGAACTATAAATATTTACAAAGCCAAAGAAGTTACACAAGACAGAAGAATTCATACTTATGTGATAGGAAAAGCAATTGTTGAAATAAGTGGAGAACCTAAAGAATTGACAGCAGTTTATCATTTAAAAAATACTTCCACAAAAGAAGGAGCCGTTTTTATTGACACATTGATACATCCTTTTTGTGATGTTTCACGAAATACAATTTCCTTTAGAAATGAAGATTTAAATGTTGAATTTACAGGAATTGCAACACGTGCAGATAACGTTTTGTATGTTTCCCGAAAAGGAAATATTAATGATTTAAGTTCCTCAGCACGCCCTGATAATGCTATTTTAATATTTGATGAAGAAGGAAAAAATATTGCTTACGCAAATGGATTAAATCCGATAACACCAAATTTAAAATCAGTAATCGGTATATCGTCAATAGCAACTTTTGCAGGACCACCGCAAAAGATTTTTGGCATGAATGAAACACATGATTTTCTTATTTGTCAAGCAGACCAAAATGTTGATGTTGAATTCAGGGTTTTATGGATAATGGAATTTTTTGACCCCGATGCAGGTACTCAATATATTGAAAATGCAAATATGCTTCAAAAAGATTATTCTAAAGCTGATGGGTTTTTGTATGGTTCTCATAAATTTTCAATGCCTGAAGATGTTTGTATCGCTCCTGACCAATCGGGATATATTTTTGTTGTTGACAGCGAAAACGATTATTTTTATCAATTTACTTCCAAAGGATTTGAAGGAGTAGAGCCACCACCTAATTCCTCCGAAACAAAAAATATTAACGTTTCCTTTGGAGGTAAAGGTACAGGACCTTTTCAGTTTGATAATCCAACGGGAGTATGTTATTATCGAAAAACAATTTACATTGCCGATAAAGGCAACAACAGGATTCTCAGGTATAGGTTAAATACAGATTTGGAATAATCCCAACTTACTTTTCAAAGAAAAAAATAATTGCATTACCTTTGTGGTCAAAAAAAGAAGGCCCCGTAGTTCAACTGGATAGAACATCTGACTTCGGATCAGAGGGTTGAGGGTTCGAATCCTTTCGGGGTCGCAAAAATAAGCAAATTAAAACCGTTAATTCCAAACTCACTTTTAGAATAACGGTTTTATTTTCTTGGGGTTTTGATTATTAAGTCCTAAATTATACTTCGACTGGTCTTAATTTGGGCTTTGGCTCTGTGTTTAACTTATTGGTTATTATCCGTTTACACGATAATGCAAAACATAATTTATGACCGCTCAGCATATATTTATTATCTAACTGTTATATTATGTATTTTTTCTTAGTGCAAATTGTGCTTTGGTGCCTTTGTGGCAAGATATTGATAATTAGCCACGAAGGCTCTAAGACACTAAGAATCACAAAGTATGAAACAATTCATTATGGAATTATTATACTATTGATTTTCTTTATGTTATCACAGCTCGAAATTTAATAAGTTTCCGAATGTCAATTCTCTATATTCAAAT
>JAYEOP010000071.1 GCA_034723125.1 Bacteroidota bacterium
TTGAGTTTTCAGAATTAAACAGATTTATTGATCAAAAACTTAAAAATTATTCCTCTGGGATGCAGGTCCGGTTAGCTTTCTCAGTGGCAATTTATGCTAATAAGGATATTTTGTTAATGGATGAAGTTTTAGCGGTAGGGGACAGTAATTTTCAGCGAAAGTGTTTGGAAGAATTTCAACGTTATCGGAAAGCAAGAAAAACTGTTGTTTTAGTCAGTCATGATATTGATGTGGCAAGAAAGTTTTGTGATAGGATTTTACTTTTAGACAAGGGAAGAAATATTATATTAGACACCGCAGATAAGGCAGTTAATGAGTATGTAAAACGTAATATGATTGATGAGGAAAAAAGATTTAAAAAGGAGAAACAATCCAATAAAGATGATTCGAAACATACAAATAAGAGAGGGAGTGATAGGGACAAATTGGAAATAACCAAAGTTGAATTTTTGGATAGTTCAGAGAACCCAAAACAAATCTTTAAAACTGGCGAAGATATTATTGCCAGAATAAGTTATAACGCTAAAGAAAAAATTGAAAAACCAATTTTTGGTGTTGGATTTTATACCCCAGAAGGTGTTTATATCACTGGTCCTAATACTCAAACATCTTATTTTTTAATTAAGAAGTTAGCAGGGAAAGGTTTTGTAGATTGCACAATAATAAAAAATCCTTTTTTGGGAGGGACGTATCAATTCACAGCCGCTATTTTTAATACAAATGGTTTTTTGCCTTATGACTTTCGTGAGAGGGAATATGAGTTTACCATTCTTGAGAACGAGAAAAATCAGTATGGGGTAATTAAACTTAATCATAAATGGAAACACGAGAAAATAGAAAAGCCGGATTTAATGGTTAAGTAGGTTTTTGTTTTTGCTTTCTGTCTTGTATAATCTTTTTTCTGAACCTATTAGCGTATTCTTCGCCAATATAAGAAATAGTAGAATCAATCAACTGATTGGTTTTTTCTTCCCACATGTTTTTTTCCATTATTCCTTTTGTATTATTTAGGTAATTTGATAAAGACGAAATTCTAGTTACTTCTGGATTTTTGAATTTTTTTGTTTCATCTAATTTAGAAAACATAAGATAGAGATTATCCAAAGAATAATATGGCTTATATTGAACTGGATCAAAAACTGGAAGTTCTCTTTTTGCAAATTTAATTATTTCGTAATCAGGCTTGCATTTTTTGGATTGGATTTTTGATCTTTTAACCAACAATATAGGAAAAAATAATATAGTGTTGCCAACAATCTTTACAATGATCCATTTTCTTCCTTTTTCTTTAGTGCTGAAAAAATGATAAATTAGCACCATTATTTTCCAAGTAGTTTTTTTTATAGCTCTTGCAAGCTCAAAATTCTTAATGATGGTTCTGATGAAATTCCTTTGAATCAAATAATACTTCCAGTTGTAGCTATTTTTCTTAGAGCTTCCGGAATGGTCATGATAGACAATAGCTTTTGGTGAAGAATATATTTTATAACCAAAATTTCTTGCTCTTAAGCACCAATCAACATCCTCAAAATAACCAAAATATGAATTATCGAGAGGCCCCACTGTTTTCTCATAAACATTTCTGCGAACCATGGCAGCACCGAAACAAGCACCAAAGATTTCTTCCTCATTATCATATTGGCCAATATCAATTTGACCAATACCTCTATTGAAGGGCGATCCGTTGCTAATCATAACCGTTCCAATAGAGTCTATTATTTTCTTATCCTTATAAAAAAGCATTTTGGCAGAAACTCCTGCAACTTGGTATTTTCCATGCTTTTCTATTGTTTTCACCATATTTTCAATAGCATCTTCCTTGGCGACGGTGTCGTTATTGATGAAAAAAATGTATTCTCCGTTTGTTTTTGATACTGCCAAATTGTTTCCTCGGCTAAAAAACAAGTTTTTTTTAGAAACAATTAAGTTTACCCAAGGGAAACTATTTCTAACATATTCAACTGATTTATCCGACGAACCATTGTCAACCATGGTTACCTTAATGTTTTGATAAGTTTGGTTTGCAAGAGAATTAAATAATTTAGCTAAATATTTTTTCCCATTATAATTAAGAGTAATGACATCAACTTGTCCTTGATTGTATGGAGGCCTTTTTAGTTTACTTTGACTCGTAATTTTATTGATAATTTTGAAATATTTATTGGATGCTTTTTCCCAGGTAAATCTCTCGGCATTTTTTATAGCAGCTGTTGACATTTCTTTTCTTTTTTTAGCATGAGAAATAAGATATCCGACCTTTTCTTGGAATTCATGGCTTGTTTTCACTAAGAAACCAGCATTATTTTGTAGAACTTCTTTATGGGGACCAACGTCGTAAGCTACGGCAGGTACGCCGAAACTGCCAGCTTCAATTAATGGAAGATTAAATCCTTCCCATTTGGAGGCGGTTATATAAATATCAGTGGCTTGGTAAAGTATGGGCATTAGCTCAACGGGAGCGCAAACAATTGGAATTATATTCTCTTTTGCTAACCGCTCCTTATCTTTTTTATTGCCAAAACCAGCCATAATCAATTTTATATGAGAATATTTTTTCTTTAAATTTTTATAAATTTCTGTTAGTTCTTTTATGCCTTTGTATGGTTGATCTCTATGATTTAATCTTCCAACATAAAGTAGAACAATATCATTTTCCTTTATGCCATATTTAGTTTTAAATTCTTGAATTTTCTCTTCATTAACTTGAGCATAATTGTCTGTGCCGTTATAAATTATTTCTTGTTTTTTACGAATGATTGAAGGGGTTAATGATTGAATGTAATTTGAGATAGAGATAATCCGGGTAGCTTTTGGAAAAAATAAATAATTTTGAGTGAACTTCATGTAGCCAAAAAAGAGTTTTTTCATAAAGGGGAACCCTTCGGTAGAAACCACTCCGTGATCTACAATAATTACTGGATTTTTCATTACTCTGGACGCAATAAAAAATGGATAAGTTTCAGCAATCCACAGGTCAATATTTTCATGATTTAACCTTTTGAGAGCATTAATGGCATTGATTTCATTTTTGAGAGGGTTTTTTGTGATGGGGCAACAAATATTAACTACTTTGTAATTTTTATTAGAGTAAGTTTTGTCGCTACGAATACAAAAAACTGTAACCTCAAAACCTTTTAAGGCCAATTTTTCAGCAGTTTTGTGGATTACGAGATCAACTCCAAAACCTAAAAGCATTCTTTCGGTTAAAAAACCGATTTTAATCTTTCTTTGCATTAAAGCTAGAATAATTTATAATTTTAAACATGTAGCTATTATGCTATCACGTTAATTAGTTTAATACAAAAGCTAAAGATGCTTGGAGCATTTGCTTATCAGCTTTTTCTGGGTCTAGTTTTTTTTCTGGGGATTTTAGGCGCAGGATTATATTTTATTAAAATACTGAATTATAAAGCCGGCAATTATTTTTTAAGAATAGCCACAGCTTTTTTAGTATCTTTTTGTATTTATGTTCTAATCCTTGCATTGGCTCTTTTTATTTTTCCTTGGAATATTTTCATTATCCAACTTGTTTCGGCAATTTATTTTGTAGTATCTTTTTTAATCCTAACAGTCTTTTGGGTAAAGAATAAAAAAAATATTACTCTTGAAAGGGTTAAGGATTGGTTTCGCCAAAATTATTTGGTAGTGGCCGGTCTTTTGTTTACGCTGATTGTCTTTTTTTTAGGTAGTTATCAAACGGCTCTTTTAGATGAGCATTTACATCGGCCGGTAATTAAATTTTTTACTACAAATGGAGAATTTCCGCTCATAAATCCAATTGTCCCAGACCAAAAATTTATGCTGACGTATCATTATGGGACTCAATTAGCCGCCTCTGCTATCAAATTGATTTTTCTGTCGAGTGTTTCAGTGGCCATGGACATACTTAAAATTAGCTTTCTAATGTCTGGCTATATGCTTTTTGTAGGGATTGTTATGAGATGGAGTAAAAATGTCAATTGGGCGGTTCTGGGTTCGGTTCTGATAATTTTTTGTGGGGGGTCATTTTTTCTTTTTGATGAATTTACCATTGAGCATTTGCAATTATGGGGAATACCAGCGGTTGTGCTAAATTACCCTCTTTTGTACTCTCTTTTAGGTATAACTTGGGTAAATTTGTTGCTAGCAACAGTATCCACCATTCTCTTAGAGCAAATATTTTATTATAAGATAAAAATAAATTGGAGAGTTGTCGCCATAGCGGTTCCGATAATGGGTGGATTTTTTCTCATAAGTGAACTTTTTGCAGCCCTTACTTTATTCGGAATTTTGTTTTTAGCAATCTATAATTTATGTAAAAGAAGAATAAGTTTTGTAAAAACTTTGCTAGTTGCCATATCTTTTTCGGTAATTTTATGGTTAAGTTTTTATTTACTAGGTGGAGTTATCGGGAATATGTTAGAGGGTAGTGGTTCTGCAACTAACTTAATTTCTTTTCGTCATTTCTCTTTGTGGGGCTATCCAACGGGAGGAGATCCAGTAAGAATTTGGGAATTTCCTGAGATATACTTAAGGAATTTTTTCTTAGAGGCGATTTTATTTTTAATGCTGATTTATTTTTTAATCAAGCGTAAAGTTTCACTCTTTGATCATCCTGTCTATTTCTTTTTTATAGCAGTAGCTTTTTTGACTCCCTTTTTCTTTTCCACTTCCTTTAATGATCTTAATCTCTATAAATTAACACATTTCGGGATAATTTTATTACATCTTTTATTCTTTTGGTTATTTTTTAAAAGCAAAAACAAGAGAATTTTTATTCCCATTCTAGTTCTGTTTGTGATTGGATCAATCCCTATTATTTTAGTTAATTCAGCAATTCAATGGTTGGGAACAGAAAGGTCCGAAGAACTTAGATGTATCCAAAATAATACATGCTACGACAAAGATTTAATTATTATGTTGGAACAATTTGAAAAAGATAACTGTGGATTAAAAAGAGTATTGACTTCGTCTCGGGATGATTCTTTTAAAATTATTGACAATACAAATTCTGTTACTGTTCAAGGGAATTTTAAAAAGCTTGATTTTAGTCCGACCGTCTTAGATAAATATAAGGTGGATTATCTATTTTTCCCTTTAACCATGGTAAATAAATTAAGCGAAGAAGTTCAAGAAAATATTAAAAAATATCCGCTAGTATCTTCATCGGAAGATTATCAGATTTTGAGAGTGAAAAAATA
>JAYEOP010000072.1 GCA_034723125.1 Bacteroidota bacterium
ATTAATTCAAGAGATGCTTATAATTCAGGAGCAGGTATTTACGATACATTTTTTAATATTGATAAGTTTATTCAATTTAGCAACTTATATAAGCCAAATAGGGATTTTAAAATTTGGATAAACAAAGAGAGAGAGAAATTTGTTGAAGAAATAATTAGTCCACTCTAAATTTTGATTTTTCATACATTTTCTCAAAAAGATTGATTTTTTTCCTCCTATCCTATCAAATAAATATAATACCTTTGCAACAATAAAATGCTAAGTAAAAAATCTAAAATATTATTTATAGTTAATCCTGTATCAGGCAGAAAGAAGAAAGAAAATCTTCACAAAATAATTAAAGAAGAACTTTCTTCCGATACGGAATTCAAGATTGTTGAATGGGAATCTCCTATGCAAAATATTTGTGATTTAATAAAAAACAATATTGATGCAGATACAAATATTATTGTTGCAGTTGGAGGAGACGGAACCATAAATAAAGTAGCAAATTATGTTTATAAAACAGACAAAACACTTGCTATCATTCCATTAGGCTCGGGAAATGGTTTTGCACGATTTTTAAATATTCCAATAAACCTACGAAAATCAATTAGGCTGTTAGAAAATGGTATATCGATAAAAATCGATACTGTTACAATAAATAATAAACTTTTTATTTCAACAGCAGGTATTGGTTTTGATGCATTTATTTCTAAAAAATTTGAAGAATGCTCAAAGAGAGGTTTGTTTACTTATATCAAAGAAACAGTTATTCATTTATTAGCTTACAAAGAAAATACATACAATTTAACAATTGATAATAAGGAACTTACAACTAAAGCTTTTCTAATTACTTTTGCCAATGCCGGTCAATATGGAGGAAATGCAGAAATTGCACCTAAGGCAAAAATTAATGATGGTGAATTAGATATTGTAATTATGAAAAAACCTCCCTTATTAAATATTATTCCAACAGCTATACGTCTTTATTTAAAGAACATACATAAGTCTCCTTTTGTAAAAGTAATAAAAGGGAAAAATATTAGTTTAACAACAGATAAAAAGTTAGATATTCATTTTGATGGTGAAAATATGGGGGAATTTGACAAATTAAAAATAGAAATTAATAGAGCAACATTAAATGTTTTAGTTTCAAAAAAATATAATAAATAATGAAAATATTAGATGGTAAAAACTTATCGGAAATTATAAAAGATAATTTAAAAAAAGAAGTTGATAAACTCATAGAAAACGGCATAAAACCACCGCATTTGATAGCAATAATTGTTGGTGAAGACAGAGCAAGCCAAACCTATGTGAGAAGTAAAATAAAAGCATGTGAAGCAATTGGCTATAAATCATCAACAATAACCTTCGAAAATACCATAACGGAAAAACAACTAATAAATAAAGTTAATGAACTTAATGAAGATGATGATGTTGATGGTTTTATAGTCCAGCTCCCTCTCCCCAATCATATTTCTGTTGATAAAGTAATTGAAAGTATAAATCCAGAGAAAGATGTTGATGGTTTTCATCCTATGAATATTGGTAAAATGGTAAAAAATATTCCAACTCTCTTACCTGCAACCCCTAAGGGTATTTTAGAAATTTTTAAACACTACAATATTGAAACATCAGGAAAAAATTGTGTTGTAGTTGGAAGAAGCCAGATAGTAGGAACACCAATGAGTATATTACTTGGTCGTAAGAATTCACTCGGTAATGCTACTGTTACAATGGTTCACAGTAGAACAAAAAATATAAAGGAGATTTGTAAATCAGCAGATATTATTATTGCTGCAATAGGTAAAGCAAGATTTATTACTGAAGAAATGGTAAAAAAAGGAGCTGTAATTATTGATGTTGGGATAAATGCCATTGATGATCCAACAAAAAAGAAAGGATACCGCTTAGTAGGTGATGTTGATTTTGAAAATGTTGCCGATAAATGTTCATACATCACTCCTGTACCAAAAGGTGTTGGTCCAATGACAATTGCCGCATTGCTTCAAAATACTTTAATTGCTACCAAAAATAGAAGAAAATTTTGATGAAAAATAATTCAATATTAAAAATACCGGAAATTCCAAAAGGACAAGTTCTGATAAATGAAACCTTTTGTTCCTTACAAGGTGAAGGATATTATTCAGGAAAAGCAGCTTTCTTTATTCGTTTTGCAGGCTGTGATATTGGATGTATCTGGTGTGATTCTAAAGATACTTGGTCGGTTGAAAATTCCAGATTTACAGAAATAAAAGAAATTGTAAAGGAAGTAAAAAAATACAAAACCGATATTATTGTAATTACAGGAGGTGAGCCATTAATTTATGATCTCAAAGAACTTACAGATGCATTAAAAAAAACATCAAAGGAAATACATGTTGAAACATCAGGAGCTTATCCCTTAAGTGTTGATTTTGATTGGCTAACTGTTTCTCCCAAAAAAAATATGAAAATAATAGAATCCACTTGCTACCATGCAGACGAATTAAAAATTGTTGTTTTTGAAAGTTCCGATATAGAATTTGCAAAAAGTCTTGAAGATAAAGTGAAAAGAAATTGTAAACTATTTCTTCAACCTGAATGGGGAAATCAAAAAAATATATTGCCTGAAATTATTGATTTTATTAAAAATAATCCGCAATGGCAACTATCACTTCAAACTCATAAGTACATTGATATTCCTTAATTTTTATTTTAATTATGAAATTTCTCTTTACAGGAAAATACAACAGTAAGTATAACAGAAACAGAATAGTTCTCAAAGGATTAAAACAAATTGGTCATGAAGTAATTGAGTTTCCTTTTTCAAAAAAAACCAATGAGATAAAACATAAACTCAAAAAGTTATCCTCAGAAGTAGATTATATATTTTTACCGAATTTTAGCCATAAGTATGTGAGTTTTGTAAAAAAAAATACTGATAAAGCATTGATATTTGACCCTTTAGTATCAAAATATATGACCAATGTTTTTGATTTCAAACGCTATCCGAAATTTTCTTACGGAGCATTAAAGCATTTTAATCGTGATAAAAAATCTTTTAAACTTGCTGATATTTTGCTTGCTGATACTTACGAGCATAAAAAATATTTTATAAATACTTTTAAAATTCCTGAAGACAAAGTCAAGATTTTACCAATAGGAATTGATTCTGAAATATTTTTTCCTCTTGAAAATGAAAGAAAAGATAATGATTTTGTTGTAGGCTATGTTGGTGGATATATTCCTTTACATGGTATGCATCACATAATTGAAGCAATAAGAATTATTGAAAACAGAGATGAAAAGAATATCAAATTTCATTTTATAGGGACAGGTCATGATTTTGAAAAATCAAAAAGACTAATAAAAAAATATAATCTTAAAAGCATAAAAATTACAAATTGGGTTGAAGAAGAAAAGCTAAATGAATATATTAAAGATTTTAACATTTGTCTTGGAATTTTTGGTGATTCGATAAAAACCGATGTTGTTATTCCCAATAAAATTTATGAATATTCAGCTACAAAAAAATGTACAATTAGCAAACACACAAAGGCAATGCAAGAAATATTTACCAATAATAAAGATATAGTACTTAGCGACAATAATGCTGAAAGCATTGCTAACAAAATAATTGAGTTAAAAAACAATCCATTAAAAATACAGGAAATTGCAGAAAACACCTATCAACTTATAATTCAAAATTATTCAGAAAAACATATTGCCAAAATGCTTATTGAAAAATTGAAATAATACAATTATTTTGAAAAATACGCCAAAAATATCATTTACAAAAGACCTTCAATACTACAAATTTTGTATTTATGGTTTTCTGAAAAATCTAAGATTTTTTGAGCCTTTTCTAATACTTTTCTTTCTTGAAAACGGACTTACTTTTTTCCAAATAGGAACGCTTTACGCCATTAGAGAAATAGTTAGAAATATTTTTGAAATACCTTCTGGAATTTTTGCTGATGCAATTGGCAGAAGACGTTCAATGATAATTACATTTATTTTTTATATAATTTCTTTTTTAATTTTCTATTTTTCTAATGTTTATTATTTGTTTTTTATAGCAATGCTGTTTTTCTCAATTGGAGATGCTTTTAGAACAGGCACTCACAAAGCAATGATTTTTGAATATTTGAAAATTAAAGCTTGGCAAGACCAAAAAATCCATTACTACGGACATACTCGTTCATGGTCGCAATTTGGATCGGGTATTTCGGCTCTACTTGCTGCTTTTGTTGTTTTTTTTCATGGTAATTACAACTCAATATTTCTCTTTACAATTATCCCCTACCTTATTGATTTAATGTTAATGATTTCCTATCCAAAAGAACTTGATGGAAAAACAAAAATGTTAAAAACTGAAAAAATAAAAGAAAGTTTTTTACGCATTTTCAAAGATTTGAGATACACTTTTAAAAAGCCTGAAGTACTTAGAGCAATTGTTAACACCTCTTCATACAGTGGATATTACAAAGCTGTAAAAGATTATATTCAGCCTATTCTCCATGCTTTTGCACTTAGTTTGCCAATGTTTTTATATATGAACAACAAGCAACGTTCCTCAATAATTATTGGTGTTGTTTATTTTTTGATTTTTTTATTAACATCTATCACATCACGTCATTCAGGAAAATTTGCAGATAAATTTAAAAATATTAGTAAACCATTGAATATTACTTTACTAATTGGCCTATCGGCAGGAATCCTTAGTGGTATTTTCTACAATATTAATATATCAATTATTTCAATTTTGCTTTATGTAATAATTTTTGTTATTGAAAACTTACGAAAGCCAATAGGAATTTCATTTGTTGCAGAAAAAATAGAAAAAGACATTATGGCAACAGCCCTATCTGTTGAATCACAGGTGAAATCAATTTTCGCAGCAATTACTGCAATCTTAATCGGATATTTTTCTGATATATTTAATCCAGGTATTGCACTGGCAATTTGTTCGGGAATAATTCTTTTGTTGTATCCTCTTTTTAAAGCAAAACAAAAAAGAAAGCCACGAATGCACTAATGAATTATTCGTGAATTAGTGGCAAAAAATGAAAGCCACGAATGCACTAATGAATTTTCGTGAATTTGTGGCAAAAAAAGAAAGCCACGAATACACTAATGAATTTTCGTGAATTTGTGGCAAAAAAAGAAAGCCACGAATGCACTAATGAATTATTCGTGAATTAGTGGC
>JAYEOP010000073.1 GCA_034723125.1 Bacteroidota bacterium
CATAAAAAAATTATCTCCGTTGTATCCCACACTTGAATTTATTTCCATCATTGCATTTATGCTATTTTCTTTTTGAAAAATGCCTGACCCAAATGACATTTTTTGATAACCACTACCTAACATAATCATTGGTGAAAAATAAAACCTTTTATTAATTATAAAGTTATAAGCATAGCCTCCAAGAATATCTAATGAATATTGCTCTATTTTATTAATTTCATTGATTTTAGAAAAATCATTTTTTGCTTTAAATGAAATAATATTTGAATCATTTTCCAATGACATAAAATGTGCATCACAACCGATAAAAAGAGAACCAGCACTTTTTAACTGCTTTTCAGATTGTTTCTCAAAAAGATATTTTGAAAATTTATTATTACTAAATACGTAATATGCTTTTAGTCCATAACTTGTGAACTTTAAGCTATTCTCAAATTCATGAATTTCATTTTTATCGATTATTGTTCCATTAGGTAAAGAATTGATATAAAATCCTTTATAATTTTTATAGAAAAATTGTAATGTATATTTTCGAGGTCTAAAATATAAACTTAAATCATAATATTTTGTACTTCCGTATTTTAATTCATCTTTTTGTGTGCCGGGAATATTTGCTAGCAATTTGAGTTGTAAGTTTCTGTAAGTTACTCCAACACCTGTGCTTAACATTGTATTTGCTTTATATTTCAAAGGAATATCTCTTATTGAACCTGACAAAAATGATGTAGAAAATCCTTGAGAGGCAAAAATCGGTTTAATTGAATATTTAGTAGGGAATTCTTTAATATAATTAGTGTCAATGTTTTTTGAATCATTGTCTGATATAATTTCAAGAACAGCAATTGCTTTCTGAAATAAATTGCTTTGAGGAAATGCAACAATTGGTAAAAATAAAAGTATGGTACTTATTAAATTTCTTTTCATATTTGAAAACAATGCTAAAATTATTTATTCCTTCTACTCATCTTCGTTTTCATCAATTCCTTCTTTGCTTTCTTCAAGCATTTTATTAGTGCTTTTTAAGTTTTCAATTGTTGATTCCAGTTTTGAGATTTTTCGTTTTGTATTTTTACTATTAATAATTTCAGGTAGAAAAAGGATTAATCCAATAATAACTCCTACGCCTAAAGTTAAAATAATAAGTACAGCCATTGATGTTTCGTATTCTTTTCCTAAGAAGCCAAATATTATTTCGTTTGAATTATTAAGTGTAACGATAACAACCAAAAGCAAAATAATAAGTGCCAAAATGATAGAAATTATTTTTTTCATAAGTAAGTATTTTATAATTAACCAATTATTTTAAATAGCAAAAGTACATAAAAACAACTGTAACCTTTTAAAATTCGAATTAGAATTAATGTCAAAATATAAAATTAAAAATGTTTTGTGTCAAAAATATGCATCCTGCATCTTGCATCCTGCATCCTGCATCCTGTATCCTGTATCATGCATCCTGCATCCTGCATCCTGTATCCTGTATCATGCATCCTGCATCCTGCATCCTGTTTCTATTTCTTCTTCCTCATCAAGGTACTTGCTTTTTCAAATGTATTTTTTATAGACTCTGTTACATTTTTAAATCCGCTTTGAATATTATTTTGCCATTCATCTCCATGCTCCTCTTTAAGATTACGGATTTTTCCAATAACGTCTTCTTTTCTTTTGTTCAGTTCACTAATTTGCTTGTCAAACTCTTTTTTTGCATCACCGGCAAAATTTTTAGACTTATCAGTTAAATTTGTTATTGTATCATCAATTTCTTCCATCCATTCGTCAACTCTTAATCTTTCGGTAATAGTGGGACTTTTAATTTTATTTATAGCCTCCTCAAGATCGCTTTTCTTTTTATCCCAATCAGTAGCTGTTGCAGCTTGAAATGCATCATATTTTGATTTCAGAAATTTTGTATCTTTTACTAAATCTTTATCTTTCTTTTTTAATTCATTAATCTTTTCATTAAGTTTTTCAATCTCTTTGGCAATTTTAACTTGAGATTCTAATAAATTAGAAAGGATTTTGTTTGATTTTGCGGCAATTTCTACTTCATAAAATTTTTTTTCTTTCATAATATAATTTTTTAATTGTTAACTAATTTTATTCTTTAAACTCACCAAGATCTGATGACTGTTTAATGTCTTTTAAATTTTTAATTTCCTTTTTTATTCTTTTAAATTGCTTTTTGTGATGCAATATTGTTGGTAATAATGAAAATGAACCTACAAGAATACCTACCATAAATGTTAAAAACAAAACCAAAGCTAATGAACTATGTGCTGTAAAAAAGATTAAACTTACATCAATACTTTTTGAATTTTGTAATGTAAAAATAATTACGATAATTAGTAATAATAGTGTAATAATAATGTATAATGTTTTTTTCATAATATATTATTTTGTTAAAATAAATCTTTTTTTACATGAACATCTTGTTGTGGAAATGGAATAGTAATCTTGTTTTCCCTAAACTTTTTATCAATCTCGAATCTTAGTTGGCTTTTAATATTTTCAACTCTAAAAGATTGTTTTGACCAAAAGAATATCTGAAAATCAAGTGAAGAATTACCGAAATTATTAAATCTTATAAATGGCTCGGGAGAAGATGAAATATCTTTATTTGCTTTTGCTACGTCAATTAGTATTTCTGAAACAAGCTCTACATCCGAACCGTAAGCTACTCCCACCTCAACATTAAATCTTGTTTGCTCTTCAATATGTGACCAGTTAATAACATTATCATTAATAAAACTTGAGTTAGGAATTATCATTGAAATATTATCTCTTGTTTTTATTTTTGATGTTCTCAATCCAATACTTACAACTCTTCCTACAACGTTATTTTCAATTTGCACAACATCATTTACTTTTAAATTGCCTTCAAACAAAAGGAAAAAACCTGATATTAAATCTTTAAATATATCTTGTAACCCAAACCCAATTCCAACCAGCAAGGCTGCTGAACCAGCAACAAGGATTGTAACCTTGATGCCAAGAGTTTCAAGAGTTAAAGCTATTAAAATTACCCAGATAATATATTTAATTATATGAAAAACAGAGTTTGAAGTACCGTAATCAATTTTATTATTGGTAACCTGCTTGTTAAATATTTTTTTTATTACTCTTATGGTAAATATACCTAAAATCAATATTATCAAAACAGTAAAAACACTGTACAGATTAATATCTACCGTTTTTGTATCAATAAAATTGTATTCAACTACTTCTTTAAATGTCATTTTACTTAGTTCAGTTTTTCATAATAAATTATCATTTCATTGTATTTTAGAATTATTTATCAATAATTTCTACCTTTTCATTAATAAGTTTCTTTAAAGGAAGCACAATCCTGCTTTTCTTAGTTTTCAAAATTACATGAATTTTATCAATCTGCAAAATTTCACCTTTAACATCATCAATTATTATATATTGTCCTACTTCAAAATTGTGTTTACTGTAAAATCCTGCTAAAATATTTGTAAGTACTTCTTTTGATGAGATGCTGAAAGCAATTGCAAAAGTTAAGAACAAAATACCTAAAATTATTGTGATATTTGATGAAATTATATCTGTATTAACACCTGCTTGCTTTATTGCTGTAAGTGTAACAATAATTATTATCACATAAAATGCTATTTCACTTAAAAGTTTCCCTGATGAAAGTTCAAAAGAACTTAATGTTCCATCTATAAGTTTTTTTACAAAATTTGCAATATAAAAACCAACTATAAATATTAAAATTGCAGCAAATAGATTTGGTAAATAAGTAATAAGTAATGTTATTTCCTGTGAAACAACTGTCCATCCTAATGTTTCTGTTGCTGTTACAAAAAAAACAAGAAGTACAACCCAGTAAACAAATTTTGAGATTATTTTTGAAGGACTGATTTTAATTTTGAACTTTGCCAATATTTCAGAAGTATTGGTTTTGTCAGCAAAACTATCAAACTTAATTACTTTTAATGCTTTGTTAGTAAAAAATGAAATAAGTTTTGAAATAAGCCACCCTAATATCAGTAATAATATTGCACCCAAAATATTGGGTAAATAACTCATAATGTTTTCTCCAAATGATTTTAATGATTCAAAGAATATCTCCGACCAATTTATTAATTTTTCCATAACACTTTAATTTAATTTAATTTATAAGATTTTTTATTATTATTTTCTTTAGCAATAAATAACTCTGAAGCTGTTTCTCCCATTTTGACAGTAAATAAGTCAAAAATATTAGTAAGTAACTGAGAAAAATGAATACTCCTCATTAGCTTATCTTTCACTTCATCAGGTATTTTCTCCTGAGATTCTATTTTCTTAAATGGATTATTTTTTTTCATAGTTAATTTATCTATTTGTATAGTTTTTTAACAAAATTCTTTTTATAAATTTCAAAAACACTATCTCTTGCTCTTTTTAATCTCATTTTAACCGCACTATCTCCAATTTTTAAGCTTTCTCCTATTTCACTTATTTTCATATCATCCTGATATTTCATCAAAAGTATTACTTTATTTTCAATAGTTATTTGCTCCAAAATAATTGATAGCATTTCTGATTTAATTTCAAACAATTTGTTTTCTTCTTTTCCTGCATCAATATCATCAGTATCAATTATCTCATCAACAACTACTTCTGTAGATATTACATTTGTTTTTCTTAAATAATCAATACAAAAATTATAAGTTAATGAAAATAGCCAAGAACTAAACTTAGATTTTCCCTTAAATGATTTTAAATTAATGTATGCTTTTAAAAAAATATCATGCAAGCAATCCTGAGCATTATCTCTATCCTTGACCAAAGAAATAGTTTTGTTATATACTTTTTGAGCATACCTATCGTACAATATTCCAAAATCTGATGTATGATTGTTTATTACAATGTTTTGTACAATCTCTTCATCAGTAATATTTTTGTTTTTTTTATCCAATGTATCTCAAATTTTTTCTTACTTATTTAAGACGTATTAAATTATAAAAGTCACAAATTTGAATTTTAATTTTTCACAAAAATAGTAATAACAAGTAAATATAGCTTTAAATAAAATAAATCTATGCTAATCTTTAAGTACTCAAATTTCGCATTTGAATATAAAGAATTGACATTCTGAAACTTATTAAATGTCGA
>JAYEOP010000074.1 GCA_034723125.1 Bacteroidota bacterium
CACTAAAAGCTACGAACATATCATTGACCCTTTTATTGAAATTCATGAAGTAACACGCAATGCAACATTGCTATCTGAATTTACAACGCCAAAAATATGTTTACCCAAATTATATCCTTCGGAAAAAGATTTTGAAAAAACAAAAATCTATAAAACAAAGAAATACATTTGCATTGCTCCTGCTTCCATTTGGTTTACCAAGCAATTTCCAATAAAGAAATGGATAGAATTTATAAATAAAATTGAACAAGATATTAATGTCTATTTGCTTGGCAGTAAATCCGATACTGTGTTTTGCAACCAAATAATTTTAAGGACTGAAAAAAATAATGTCATCAATCTTTCGGGAAGGTTAAGCATACTTGAATCTGCCGCTTTAATAAAAGATGCAACTATGAATTATGTAAATGATTCGGCACCATTGCATATCGCTTCCGCTATGAATGCCAATACATCCGCAATCTTTTGCTCTACAGTTCCAGGATTTGGTTTTGGTCCTTTGGCAGATAATTCAAATATTATTGAAGTAAAAGAAAAACTCAAATGTCGTCCTTGCGGAATACATGGAAAAAAAGAATGCCCTGAAAAGCATTTTAAATGTGCTATGGACATTGATGTGGATAAAATGGTAGATGTTCTTGGGAATTAGGACATAAAGGAGGTTCTATATTGATTTGTGTGGGTGAAAAAAATATTAAAGCCACAGACTACGTCTGTCGAAAACAAGCTAAGTGTAATAGAAATCTGACTTCGTCTGTCGAAGACAGATTCACAGATTAAAATTAATTTATATGCAAATATTCTAATAAGATATGTCCTTTAGTCTCGATAATAAAATATCCAACAAAACATCAGTACTAAAAAATATTTTTTTTTATTTTTGCCCGCAAAATGAAAAGGCTTGTAAAACATATTAGGATAAAATTCATATCATATCTGTTGCTTGCAGGATTCATTTTGTTTTTATTCAATAATGTAATTTTTTTCCATTCCCACATTTTACCAAATGGAGAAATAATTACACATGCTCACCCTTTTAGCAAAAAAACCGATTCACAGCCTTTTAAATCACACCATCATAGTAAAGAAGACTTAGTATTTATTCAAAACCTGCAACTACTTTTTGCAGTAAGTTTTGTATTATTTTCAATATTAAAAATATTTTACAAAAAAGAAAAAAATCTTTCTTTTAAAAATAGTATCTATCGTTTTAACTACCTTTTCTATTTAAGAAATCGAGCACCTCCTTTCAATATTAATTAACTCATCTTATTCTCATTTTATATTAAATTCTCATTTAATAACAAGGAGAAATTAATTTACAAAACACTTATTAATATAATTCATAAAATTATATTTAGCTAATAATAAATAATTTTTTTAAGATTTAATTATGAAAAAGATAATACCATTAATTATAATTTTACTATCACTTTATCAATTTAGTTATAGTCAAAAAAGAAAAACAGATGCCAATATTGTAGGACATGTGGTAAGTAAAGGTGAACATATTCCTTTTGCAACAATAATTGTAAAAGGGACAACCATTGGGACAACAACTGATGAGAGTGGACACTATAATCTTATTAACCTACCTATAGGTAAGATTACAATCAAAGCTCAATGTATTGGTTTTAAGCCAAAAGAAAAAGAAATTACCATTAAAGCGGACGAGACAAAAATTTTAAAATTTGACTTGGAAAAAGATATATTAGGACTTGAAGAAATTGTGATAACAGGCAACAGAAATGAAACAAACAGAAAAGAATCATCAATAATTGTAAACACAATTACAGCAAAACAATTTACAATGTCACAATCGGTAACATTGGGTGAAGGATTAAATTTTTGCCCCGGTTTACGTATGGAAAACAACTGTCAAAATTGTGGTTTTTCACAAATAAGAATGAACGGATTGGGAGGTCCATATTCTCAAATATTAATTAACAGCCGTCCTATTTTTAGTGGGCTTGCAGGTGTTTATGGTTTAGAGCTAATCCCATCAAGCATGATTGAAAGAGTTGAAATAATACGAGGTGGAGGCTCAGCACTTTACGGAAGTAATGCTATTGCCGGAACTATTAATCTTATTTTGAAAGACCCTATAAATAATTCTTATGAATTTGGTTTAAATAGTGGACTTACAGGAATTGGAATGGATAAATCAGACAAGCCCTCACTAGATAATTCTATTAACTTTAATACATCATTGGTTTCTGCCGATAATAAAACAGGAATGTCTTTATATGGTTTTTTTAGAGACAGAGAGCCTTTTGATGCCAATGATGATGCTTTCTCAGAAATAGCTTCTCTTAAAAATACAACAATAGGAACACGCTTATATCATCGCTTTGGACACAGAAGTAAACTTATTGCTGATTTCTTTAGCATTAATGAAGCAAGAAGAGGTGGTAATAAACATGATTATCCTGTACATGAAACAGATATCGCAGAAGCATTGAAACATAATTTAACCACAGGAGCATTGACTTACGAACAGTTTTTTAGAGAATATGACAAATTATCCATCTATCTTTCAGGACAAAAAATAAACAGAGACTCTTATTATGGAGCTAATAAATCATTAAAAGATTACGGAAATACTAAAGATTTTTCTTATACCATAGGTACTCAATACAATGCCAAGTTCGGATTTTCAAATTTAACAGTGGGAATAGAAAACAGAGGTGCTTGGTTGAAAGACAAAAAACTTGGATATCCTGATATTGAAAATGCTGTAATTGTTGATGATTCCATAGTTAGCATCCCACATACTGATAATGTAATGATTGCAAATCAAAGTACAAATACAACTGGAATTTTTTCGCAATATGAAATAAATTGGGAAAAGCTGAAAGTATCTGTAGGTGCAAGATTCGATAATTATAAAATTGAAGACAAAGAAAAGATTGCTTCAGACAAAAAAGGAAATGTATTAAGTCCAAGATTTACAATTAAATATGATATAAAAGATTACTTACAAACTCGTGCCAGCTATTCGCAAGGATATCGTGCACCTCAAATATTTGATGAAGATTTACATATTGAAACATCAGGTTCTCGTAAGGTAATTCATAAAAATAATCCGAATTTAAAACAAGAAACAAGTCATAGTTTTATGGCATCGCTTGACTTTAACAAAAAAGTAGGCAAAATGTTTGTTGGCGTACTGATTGAAGGTTTTTATACTCAACTTAATAATCCATTTGCCAATGAATTTGATGATGCAGATGAAAACGGAACAGTTGTTTACACAAGAGTAAACGCAGAAGACGGAGCTAAAATACAAGGTGCAAATATTGAATTTAATTTAATTCCAAATAATAAAATCTCTTTATCCTCGGGTTTTACAAAGCAAATCAGTAGATTCGAAAAAGCACAAGAATTTGATAAAAAAGATTTTTTAAGAACCCCAAATGATTATGGATACTTTACATTGGACTGGAAACCCACAAAAGATTTTGGAATATCCTCAACCGGAAATTATACAGGAAAAATGCTCGTACCATATTTTGGCACACAAATTCCGAATCCTGACAAAGGTGAACTTAGAGAAACAAAAAGTTTTTTTGACTTAGGAATGAAAATAAAATATAAAGTTAAGTTAAATGGAGCAAGTATTCAATTTTTTGCAGGAATAAAAAACATTTTTAATTCCTATCAAAATGATTTTGACATTGGTATTGACAGAGACCCGGGATATATTTATGGACCATTAAATCCAAGAACAATTTATGCAGGAATAAAGATTGGGAATTTTATAAAATAATATCAATTGTATTAAATATTTTAACAGACAATTGGAATAAATCGAAAGTCATTTAGAAAAGAAACTATCCATTATTATTTAACTTAGGCTGAGGTTAAGGTTGAGGTTGAGGTTGAGATTGAGGTTGAGATTGAGGTTGAGATTGAGATTGAGGCTCAGCTTAGCCTTAGCCTTAGCCTTAGCCTCAGTCTTAGCCTTAGCCTCAGTCTTAGCCTTCTATGCACGAAATTAAATCTCAAACTTAACCCAGAGTTTAAGAGAAAGAAACAAAAATACTTTGTTAAGTAAAATAGTTATGATACATTTGCAAGAGTATTTTAAAATGTTATTTAGAATATGAATCAATTAAAACAACAGAGATTTACACACATATTACCAACAAGGGGCTTGGCATGTCTGCATGCTACACACAGGCAGACAATATTGCTAACCCGTTGGATGATATGGGCTTATCGGTTTTTAGATATATCTGTACATAATGGAAATAAACGGAACTTCCGTTTATACAAATGTTACCAACAAGCAAAAAACAATAGCAAATGAAACAGATAATTTTGATAATTATGATTTTTAGTTTTATCGGTTCAATTTATGGTCAGGAAATTGAACTGAAAGGAATTTATGCAAGTAGTAGTTCAAAAAAGTATAATACAAATGTAGGATATAGTATTGGGTATAATCAATTTGTAAAAGCTAAAAATCGTTTTGGAATATCAGTAATTCAATATTTCTCTAAAACGCCCTATGATGACATTTATGGTTCAGGAGAGGACGGAGTTTCGACTTATATTGAACAGGTTGATCCCAATAATCAACGAATTGCTTTGAGATTAAATTATGTTTTTAGACTAATTGACAATTCTAAATCTAGATTATATTTCGGACCAGAAATAGGACTAAATTATTTCTTTATTAATGAACAGTATGAAAGAATTTCTAATGAATATATAAGTGGCGGAAACTTCTCATCAGATTATACCGAAACTAATAGAATAGGAATTGGATTTCTTTTAGAGTTTGAAATAAAAGAAGTCATTAATAAAAAAATATCGACATATCTATCTGTGAACCCAGAAATAACAAGTTTTGAAAAATTTGGAATGAATGGGGGATATGACCCGTATTTTATTGGTTGGATGAATTTTAATTTGGGAATTAGATACTTATTAAACGAAAAATAAATAAATGCCAGTTGGTAATCGAGTAGGCGGCTGACGGAGTAATCTCCGCCAGTGCACCTCTCACACCACCAAGCGTACGGGTCTCGTACTTGGCGGTTCATTAGATAAAAGAAAAAAATAATTGTGTC
>JAYEOP010000075.1 GCA_034723125.1 Bacteroidota bacterium
GGATAAATGGTAGTGGAAAATCTAATTTTATAAAAGCAATAAAATTGTTGTATGATAGTGTTATTGGAAATGGATTTGAGAATACTTTTTTAAAAGAATGGAGCGGATTTGACCTTGTGGCTAATTTTAGTAAAAGTCAGTCTGATTATATTAAAATTACGTACGAGTTTGATAAAAATGCAATAAAAGAAGGAGTGGAAAATCAAGGGTATAATTTTTTTAAAAATCCAATTTATGAAATAACAATACATCGCTCAGGAGGAACGTCATATTTTCTTGAAGAAAAAATATATTCGGAAAGTAAATTTAAAAATAAAACACCTTTTAATTTTTTAGAGATGAAAAATGCAAAAGGTTCTATTTCGACAAGAGAAAGTGGTAAAATAGGTCTTCAATATTACCCTCAAGAAAATAACAAGATTACATTTAAAACACAGGAACTTGTTTTAAGACAAATATCTGATCCAGACAGATATTATCCATTGTACACATTGAAAAGAGCGATTGAGGGACTTGTTGTTTATGAATATTTTGATACAACCCTTAATAGTAAAATTAGACAGCCAGGTGTATTTGGTACAGAAGAAAGATTGTTGCCCAATGGTGAAAATTTAGCACAAATATTAAATCGTTTAAAGAATAGGCATACTTTACATTATGAAAAAATCCAAGATTTAATAAAAAAGATTAATCCATACTTTATTGACACAAGTTTCGATTTGTTAGGCTCTTTGTTATACCTTGTATTGAGAGAAGAAAAACTAACAAGAGCAGTGGGGGCACAACATATTTCTGATGGTTCGTTAAGATATTTATTATTGCTTACAATCTTTTTAAATCCAGAAAATAGCGGATTGTTATGTATTGATGAGCCAGAGATAGGGCTTCACCCTGATATGACAAATACTATTGCAGATGCGGCTAAGGACGTTGCTTCCAAATCTCAAATAATTATAGCAACTCACTCTCCTCTTTTATTGAATTCGTTTGAACTAAATGATTTATTAATTTTTGAAAAAAATAATAAGAATAGTAGTATTGTATCAAGAAAAAATGAGGATGATTTTGAGGAATGGGATGATGAATTTTTAGTTGGTCAAATGTGGTTAAGAGGAGAATTAGGAGGGAAAAGATGGTAAATGTTTCTGTTTTTATTGAAGGAGGGGTATTACCAAATGAAAAGCACAGCGTTCTTACAGTAGATAATAGTGAAAAATTAAGAGAAGGTTTTTATTCTATTTTATCACAAATAATACCTCCATCTGATTTTAATTTAACCATAAAGCAAGGAAGCGGTAATAAACAAACAATTAAATATTTTAAGAATAGAATTCAAAAAAAACAAAGTACACTGTTGTTAATTGATTTAGACAAATCAACAGAAAAAAAGGATGAAAAAATAACAGAGTTTGAACTAACGGAGTATTCTGAAAATGTATTTTTTATGGTTCAAGAAATGGAGGCTTGGATTATTTCTCAAATAAACATTATAGATGATTATTACACAAAAAGATACATAAGACTCAAAAAAGATGTTTTAGTCTCTAATCATAAAAAAATAAAGGATATACATCCTGAAGAAATACGTAAACCAAGTATTGTTTTAAAAGAAATTATAGGGCAATTTTATAAAACGAAACAAGGTAAAAAGAAGAAGTATGGGAAACTTAAAGATGGTTCAGAATTATTATCTATTTTAAATGCTTCTGAATTACAAAAAATATTTAGTGATTTTAATGAATTAATTGTAAAAATAAAAAGCACTTAACAAAGGCTATACCCAATAAGGGTTTTAGTGGTAAATTGTAAAGTATATAAGTAATGAAAGTTAGTAATAAATTGAAACTAAATTGCGTTGAAATCTCTTACTGGGCATAGCCTAGCCGTCAGTCTGTCTAAAAAAATAACCTGAACATTTTCTTAGAGACACTATTTAATCAAGATTTTTTTTCTTATTACTTCTTTATTAGTAAAAAGTTCAATAAAGTATAATCCTTGATTAAATTCAGAAACATCTAATTTAATATTATTTTCTGTATCAGGAAACTCTCTTGATAATAAAAATTGTCCTTGAATATTATATAAATTTAGTTTTGTAATATTATTATTATTTAATAAAGAAGAAATATATATAAAATTTTTTGCAGGTTGAGGAAAGATTAGGACATCATTTTCTTTTTGTTTTGTTGAAATATCCGATAATTTACAATTTTTAATTATCCATGATATTTCATTACGCAAATCAGGAATTAGTAGATAAAGAATTTCGCCTGGGCATTCGGTTGCACAACCGTTACGATGCCCTGAAATTACAGCTAACATATATCCATTGCTTCCATATTTGGGGTGTAAAAAACTATCTAAAGGATTTAAACTGTCTTTTAATAATTTCCAGCTTATAATTTTTTTTAAGCTAAATATTGATTCTTTTGTAGGGGCTTCATTTGTATATGTTCCTAAAATGCTAACGCCCATGGTATTTGAATTTTTACCACAAAAATGTGCTCCTAATATAAAATCTTCTTCATAAATTCCCTGATTATCTCTTCCGTCATAAATTGTTCCGTCTCTGGCAATTACATAATTATAACCGATGTCATTCCATCCTTTAGATTGTGTATGATAAAGATAAATGTTTCTGATTGTGTTCAAATGATTTGTATTTGAATTAGAACCTGCCGAATGATGAATTATTATATGTTCGGGTTTTGTGTAAACAGCTTTCTGTTTCGGATTGGGGAGTCCTGCACGCCAAATACTTTGGTCAATGGTTTCTGGTTTTGAACAATCGAAAGAATCGGCATTTACGAACTTTTTTTTTGTTGGTTTTTCAGGTATTCCAGCATTTAAAAGATGTATCTCAATTTTTTCAGAATTAAAATCAGGAAGTAATGAAATGTTGGAAACAGCTTCTTCAAAAATTATAAGCTTCGATATTTTTGCTTTGCCTGAGTATTGATGTTTGTTAATGTCTGTATTTTCGGAGATATAAAATGTATCAAGACCTGCTACTAAAAAACTGTTATTAAAATCATCATTTATATCTATTATTAAAACAATGCTTGTAAAAGTAAATGGAAAAGATAAATTATTGATTGTTTCAGAATTTAGTTCAACTTCATATTTCTTGAAATAATCATCTCTTGATTCTTTTTCTGTCAATTTTTGAGCAATTGTTTCAGAAAAACAAAAGGGCAATAATAATACAAATAGTAATACTTTTTTCATATTCAAAGATAATAAAATTTTGGAGGATTTAAACATTTACAATGCCAAATTAAAATAATTTAACAAACAAGTTATACTAAATACTTAAATAGTGGCACTAAGAAAACTTTGTATTACTCATTATACTTGGGCTTTGAATTTAAAATGGATGTAAATGTAAAAGTCATTTAATTGTCATTAATAGTCATTTAGCCAAGCTGTCATTAGGCTTTGTAACTTAATGACAATCAAATGACTACTTTATGACATTAGATTCAAGCGACAAAATATACATAATATTCTAACAGTCAAAAACATACGAGTTTTCTTATAGCCACTAAATATTCCTAAAGTCTCTATCTAAGAATTTTCTATCAAGTCCGAACCCGGTCAATTTAAAAAAAAATTCATATATGGTGAAATTTAAATTATAAAAAATGTTAAGGTTTATTGTAAAATTAATATATCTTTGCGTGATTTTTTAACCCTTTAAATTATGTTATAATATGAAAAAATTTAGTTATTTACTAGTATTTATTTTGATATCATCAGTTTTGTCAATGAATAGTTGTACAGAAGATGATGATACTCCAGATCCAAAACCTACTATTACTGTAACTGTAGATAGTGTTAGTACCGGCTGGCAAGGTGATGTTATTGATTTTACAATAATTATCGGTTCAAATTCAAATTTGGAAACATTGAAAATTCAACCTGATAATGCAAACGGACCTACTACAAACTTTTTTGATACTTCCTACACAAGTAACACTAATAATGAAACCATTAATTATTCATACACTATTCCTACAAGTGGTATAAATGATGGAGATGTTATTGAAATTACTTTTACGGTAACAGATGAAGTTTCCTCACAAAATGTAAGCAAAAACGTTAATATTGTAATACCAGGCGGAAATGCTATCAACACATTTAACAATATTATATTAGGTTCTTATAATCATACAACCGGTAGTTTCTGTGCTTCTTTTGATGGAGGAGTATATACTATTTCAACAGCAAAGGCAAATCAATCACTTATTGATTTTCTTTATTATTATGGTGCTACAAATAAAGCAACCATTGCTGCTCCTAATGATGTAGATGCAGGAACAATCACTACTCTTGGATTAAGCACTTGGACAACAAAAAATGCAACAACATTTAAAAAAGTAACTAATACAATTGATTGGGCAAATGTTGTTGATGATGTTGTTATTGAAGAAGAAACAGCTTCAGGTGTTACAGAAACAGCTATTACTGATTTATCAGATAATGATGTCTTGGCATTTATTTCAACTACAGGTAAAAAAGGCTTAATAAAGATAAATACTATCGTTATAGGCGATAATGGAACTGTTGATTTATCAATAAAAGTTCAGCAATAATCATTTATCAAAAAGTGATTTTTTTTTATAAAGGATAATTGACTAATCCAAAAAAAAAATCACAAATAGTCAGTATTTGAAATTTATTTTCAAAACAGTAAAAAAAATCCCGCATTTGCGGGATTTTTTAGTTTTTGCAAAATTATACTCCGGTTGGTCATAATTTAAGCTTTGGTGCTATGTTTAACATATTGATTATTATGTGTTTATGCGGCATGGCAAAACGCAATTTATGACAGCTCAGCATATAAAAAAAACCAAAGAAATTTATAGGTTTTCCCAACCCTGAAAATATGGGGAGTTTTTAATAACGATAAGACATAAAAATCAAAGAAACTCTTCTCCAAACTTTCTCTTTTTTACACCATACATCATTTATGAATACTTAACTTTGCACTATGATAAATATGTTTAAATTTAAGAGATATACAACAATGAGATTTTCAATAATAACAGTTGCAATTATATTC
>JAYEOP010000076.1 GCA_034723125.1 Bacteroidota bacterium
GTAGATAAAAATAATTTGCCACCAAAGGAATAATTTCTATTTTTATACTATGAAATTTATACAAGGAAAAGATAGAAGGCAGTCCTATATTTTTCCAACATCACTGAAAGAAGCAATTCGAAAAACGCAAACTAAAAAAAGCAAATAATTTTTAAGCAAAGCAGAAATGTTCTTTTTTTTGACAAAAATTTAATCGGTGCTTAGGGTTGTTAGACTGACTGCTTTTGTCAGTATAAGATTTATGATTGGTATTATTTGCCAATCACAACTATCTTCTTTGAAATAATTCCCTCTTTTGTTGTTAGTTTTATAAAATATAGTCCTTCGGTGAAATTTTCAGAATTTATTTGCTTACTAAAATTCTTTCGTACTTTTTTATGAACAATAACTTTCCCATTCATGTCAATAATATTGTATTCCAATACATTGTTTCCGTTGTATTCAATAACAAAATTTCCATTATTTGGATTAGGGAAAATTTTCAATAAATCCTTATTAAGATTTTCATTAATAGAGTTTACTACATTAATTGTTTTACTGATGTCATCGTTTCCACAAGCATTTTCTATTGTTAAAATAACAGTGTATTCACCGTCTGCTTGATAATAATGTTGAGTGTTTGTGTTAACACTATCATAATTTCCGTCTCCAAAATCCCAAATGCTTGATTGGATGTTGGTTGAGAGGTTTGTAAATGTAACATCTCTGTCATTATCAATATAAGAGAAATCTGCTGTTGCTACTTCAGTTCTAATAGTTGCTGTAATCGGAATCCGTTCACTAATACAACTTTGGTTTTCACTGAGTTCCCAATTATAAAAATAATAATAATATCCACTACTGGAAGCTGTTGATGAGGTTATTGAAAGAACTCCTGGTATTTCATAAGGATAATTAGCACCTGATCTGTTCCTGTACAAATTAGGATTGCCGGGTCCCAAAAGTTTCAGGTTACTAGCAACAGGAACATCAAAATTAAGACTTACTCTGTTTTCACCATCTTCAAGATAGATATTTGTATCCTGTAAAACTATTCCATCATTAGTTTGTAGTTGAATTACTCTGTAGGCAGCACCTTGAGCGTATAATGTTACTTTTTTAAGAGTAAGTGCTTTGTAACAATTGAAAAGCAAACCATGTTGATTATTGTAATTGAAATAGCTTCCTGTTCCAAATTGATTTGTTTTTGGGCCTGTATAATATGTTGTTGCATTTGTTTGAACAAAGTATGTTGTTGTTGTATCTAAATAAGGTGTTATAAAAGTTTCTCCAGTAGCAACTAAGTTTCCTCCTGATATTGTATCATACCATTCAATTGTTCCGTCTCCATTTGCAGATAAAATAACGTATCCATCTCCACAATTATCATTTTCATGAATAATAGGAGTCTTAGGAAAATTCACTGTAATTAAATCTTCTTTTATAATGGTGTCTGTGCCATAAGTATTAGAAACATAGAGTTTTACAGTGTAAGTTCCGCTGGTTGAGTAAATGTGCTCAGGGTTTTGTGCATGAGAGGTGTCTCCGTCACCAAAATCCCAAATCCATGATTCAGGAAAGCATGAAGACCAGTCTTTGAATCTGATTAGTCCGTTGCATGTTTGCTCGGTATTGGATGTGAAATCACCATTAGGCATGGTGTTTTCATAATTGCAACTAAAGTGTAACTTGAATCCCGACATATTAAGTGCAGGATCTGTCATCTGTATCAAAGTAATTGCATTTCCTGTAGATGTTATTTGTCCCCCATTTGGTAAATTAAAACCTGTGTAACTTCCAATGATAGGTGAAGATGTGTATCTTCCGTCAGTAATAATCAATGAGTCAAAACCATCTTCAAAAGCGAATGAATTGAAATTTAATGTTATATTTTTTGCGTTTGAAGGGTTAATTGTTGTGTAAACGGTTTTTTGATTTGAGTAATTATTTTCTCCTCCGTCATCATATAAAACTCCTTTGCATCTATTTATTGTTAGTCCTGCAAATTTTGGCATATAAAACTCACATTCCTTGTTAATAATCAGGCTGTACCTATAAGTGTTTGTTCCCATAGGTCCATCAATTGTTAAAGTAATATTTTTGCTTCCTTCAGAAGTGTAAATTATATCGTGAGGTCCTGCTGTATTGGCTGATGCAGGTAATGCATCAGTTCCAAAATTCCAATAATAATTGCTAATATTTCCTGATGACTTGTCTGTAATTGTTAAGGGATTGTCAATGCAATATTTATCTGTTTCAACTAAGAATTTTGCTTTGGGACATCCACCTGTAATTTTTATTGTTGCAATATAGGGCTGATGATTTGGTTTTGATATTGTTAAAATTGCATTTTCTCCTGCAATGGAGTCAAAAGAAAAAGTACCGTTTCCATTCACAAGTTGAATTTTGTCTAATAATACTCCATCTGAAATTAAAGTAGCAATTCCATCTTTACAGCTACTGTTTGAAATTAAGAATGTTGTTGAATTACAAATTATAGAATCGATATGTGAGGCAGTAATTGAAACAGGAATATCAGTCCATAATCTCATTGCAGGGTCGCCAAAATAATGAAATAATTCATTTGTATATTTACTTGTTCCCCATGTTTCTGTCATGCGAATAAGTCCTTGGTTTAGCACGTCTCCCATTGTTGTAATATTATCATGAGCTGTAAGTGATGGATTATTAATTCCTCCTGTACCAGTGAAATTCGGAACTAAACCGGGGTTTGCCCAAATAGCATCAAAAAAACCAAGCGATAAGGCATCATTGTAACCACTGTAACTGTAGTATGCTGCGGCAAAAACTCCAACAGCACCACCGTTTTGATGACGAAGAAATGCTTCTGCAAAGCATTCACCTACTTGGTATTCTCCGGTGTGGCAGTTAATACTAAAAACTACAGGAACTTTGTTGCCATTTGATAATTTTGAATTAACATCATAAGTTAAAAATTTTGGCATGTGCCAACCGCTTCCGCCAGCATATCCATGGTCACGATGTAAAACGTACAATGCTCCTGCATTTATCTCATTTGCAATGTCATCTTTGTCTCCATCCCAAGCAAATGTGGGTTTTAACAATGAAGAATCAAGTGCTTCTCCATTTGCATAAGCTGTATTGTTCCAATAAGTAGGAGTAACGTTAGGATCTGATGCATAAATTCTTTTTACGCTAAATCCAATGCTGTCTGTCATATAATCTTTAACGTTTTCACTTGTAAGAGAGAATCTCCTATCTGCATAATCGTCATTGTTATCATCTTGATATTGAGCACAATTTAATCCTGTTGAATAAAAAATAGAATCTTTAACAGGAAATCTTTCATAGTTAATTATTTTTTGAATAACATTCATTGCCTCATAAGATGAGCTTACAGAAATACGTCCAAAACCCATGTCGGCATAAAAGTCGGAACTGCCATCAAGACAAGCATAGTAATGGTCTGATGCGTAGGTATTGTTATTAGGGCTTGTAAGATTTTCTCCGGGAACGTCTTCGTTATCTCCAATAATTACAAAGTAATCAGGTTTTGGTGTCCAATTTTCATATCTTGTTTTTATTTCATTTTTTACATCTGAACTATTCCAATATGCTTTTGAAATAATATCTACTGAATAGCCTAATTGTCTTTTCCAATTTGCAAGAGAATCAGCAGCTTCTTTGTAGTTGTCGTGTGTAATAATTATGTAATTTTTACTTTCTGCATTTCTTTTTTGAGTATTTCTAAATGTTGAATATTGGGTTTTTGAAATTAATTCTTGACTTAAACTTTTGTTGTTTAAAATATTTTGGGGGAGTTTCTGAAAAATATTTTTTGAAAGTTGCTTTTTGTTGATAAATGAAGAAGAATTACTGAATTCAATTTTGTATTTTATTGAAGAATAAACAATTACTTTGCGTTGAGCAGGATTGTACTGAACAGGACAAAACTGAATTATTCCTGTTTTTAGTCCTCTTATCATTGCAATTTCTGAAACTAAAACAGTTTTTTTAGGATATAAAATATCTGAACTATAAAATTCTTCATCAATCTCAAATTCAGGCTCGGGAGCACCGTAAGTATCTGTGGCAGGTTGTAATGCAGGGTGAATAAGTATGTTGTTATATTCTCTGAATTCAGTTTTTAAAATTGTGATTTTTACTTCTGCTCCATGTGGAATAGCTACTAAATCGTTATGAAATGGTAAAGCAGCTTTGCCTACTTCATGTAATTTACTGAAGCCTTCCACTGATAAAAATTTATAAATTGTTTCTCCCACTTGTTGTTGAGTTAAATAGGCACCTGGAATTTGGTATTCAACAATTATTTCTCCGCTTTTACTGTCATCAATATTTTTAGAAACATCTTTATTTATTACTAATTCGGATAAAGATGAAAATGGAATAAAAGTACTTTGGCTAAATAAAGAAAAGCTTGCAAGTGTAATAATTGTGATTAAAAATATATTTTTTCTCATGATATTGTTTGATATAGTTTTGTTTACGATACTTGATTGCTATAAAATAGTTTTGCAATTTACAACAAAACTTTTTTTACTTACAAACTTATTTTTGAAAATTTGCTAAGAGGAATTCTCCTTTTCTAAAGCTGTGAGATTTGTGGTTTTTCAAAGCAATGATTTTGATGAACCTTGGAATGGCACTTATAAAAACAAATTACTTCCTGATGGAGAATATTTTATACAATTTACGTCAAAGGACCCAAAAGGCAAACTAAGTTTATTCATGGAACAGTGTTGTTGATTAGGTGATTAATGATATTATCAACTCACACATGATTGCAATGAGTGTGATTTCTTGTTAAAGGAAATAATAATTACCTTATTAAATTTATTGAACCATTATAATGAAATTTTTCATTATTGCTTACTGCTTGAATGATATAGAAATAGTTACCAACGGGACAATCTTTTCCATTATATTTCCCATCCCAAGCAATTTCAGGATTTGATGTTGAAAAAACAATTTGCCCCCATCTGTTAAATATTTTTAAACTGAACTGTTTTATTCCCAAATATAATACTTTAAATTGGTCATTCACCATATCTTCATTAGGAGTAAA
>JAYEOP010000077.1 GCA_034723125.1 Bacteroidota bacterium
TAATTTCATCAGCAATTTCACTAAACTCTTTATGAGTGGTATATTTATCAAGTATCTCTTTGAAATTCAAAATTAAGTAGCTAAAATTTTCTTTTTTTATTAATTAAATTCACTGCAAAGTTAGTTAATCTATCATAATGTAAAATCTAAAATCAATTAAATAAAGAAACCACTTATAGCGGATCTGCTGTAACTTTAAACTTTAGAAAAACATCAAGGTCAACATCTTGTAATAAAATTTCCTTTATTCCTGCTTCTGTTCTCAATGAATAAGTGCTACTTTTAAGATATTTATCAAGTTTTTCATCTGTAAGTTCCAAGCTTATACTTTGGGCAACAGAAGAAATATTATCTTTCCATGCTAATTCAATTTCATCTTCACTATTTGTTGAAATATAAATATGAATGGACCCTAAAAAGGAAAATGTTTTATCCGTTGGATTTGTAATTGTTAAAGTTAATTCATTAAGTTTAACATCTTTAACTAACTCTGCTTTAGTGTTGTGATTTTCAAAATCATTTGTTGAATTGGTTGGAATAGTAGGAATAGGAATATCAATTGGCAAACCGGGAATTGAAAATACTTTTTCAATGGTTGTTGTTGTTGTCTGCTCAACATAAAAAGTTAATGCTTCATCTAATTTATCGCATTTTATAAAAAATAAAACCAAAAATAATCCAATAAATGTTGCTAATTTTTTCATAATGTTAATATTTTTTCTTATCAAAGATACGTATTTTTTTTGGTTCTTTGTCAAATACTTGGGTAATCAAATTTGCCACAGATTCACAGATTACAAAATTACTCTTTTTGTAATCTGTGAATCTGTCTTCGACTGACGTAGTCTTACTTCGATTATACATAGCATGTCTTCGACAGACGAAGTCTGTGGCTTTAATATTTTTTCACCCACACAAATCAACATAGAACGTTTTTTTTTATAAAAATCAAATATTATTTCGAAATTCAATTTCGTTAAGTTCTAAAAGCTCATTGCATCTGCAACTACAAAGGCACTACCTGTAACTAAAATCATATCATTTTCCACTGCATTATTTTTTGCAGTGCTTAATGCATGCTTTACTGTTTTAAAAACTTTTCCTTTTAAATCAAATTTACTTGCAATTTCTTTTAGCTTATTTGCATCTAATCCACGTGGCACATTGGGTTTTGCAAAATAATAATTTGCTTCAATTGGCAATAATTTAAAAATATTTTCAAAACTTTTATCATTACTCATTCCAAATACAATATGTAAATTATTGAATTTATAATTATTGACTTGCATAAGCATATTTTTTACAGCAACAGCATTATGCGAAATATCAAAAATTACAGTAGGATTTTCTTCCATTAACTCCCATCTTCCATGTATGTTTGTGTTTTTTATGCTTTGTCTAAAAGCTTTTCTTAAATTCATAGAATTAAATTCACTCTTTAATTCATCCGAAATAATATCAAGAACTTTTAAAACCGTATTAATGTTTTCTCCCTGATAACTTCCAAGAAGGTCGCATTTTAATTTATCAAAAATTATTTTTTCATTTCTAAAAATATTAAAAACTGAAAATATATTTTCAATTCCCTTAAAATCAAATTGATATTCATCAGAAACAAAATAAATTGGTGATTTTCTTTCTTCTGCAATTTTTTGAAAAACCTTTTCCGTACTCAATTTTTTTTCTCCAATTACCACAGGAATTTCTTTTTTGATTATCCCTGCTTTTTCAACAGCTATTTTTTCGATAGTGTTTCCCAACATTTTTTCATGCTCAAGAGAAATATTTGTAATAACGGATACAAGCGGATTAAGAATATTGGTTGAATCTAAACGCCCTCCAAGTCCTGTTTCGATTACAGCAATATCAACATTTTGCTTAGCAAAATAATCGAAAGCCATAGCAACGGTTATTTCAAAAAATGAAGGCTGAACTTTTTCAATAATTTTTTTATTTTCTTTTACAAATCTAACAACAAAATCTTGAGTAACATCTTTGCCATTAATTTTTATTCTTTCCCTAAAATCAAGAAGATGTGGTGAAGTGTATAATCCAACTTTTAATCCTGACTCCATTAAAGCGGATGTAAGCAAATGACTTACAGAACCTTTACCATTTGTTCCTGCAATATGAACTGATTTAAATTTTAGCTGAGGATTTTTTAAGTGCTTACAAAAGGCAATAATATTCGTCAAGTCTTTTTTAAAAGCCGAATCTCCTACACGTTGATACATAGGTAGTTTTTCGAATAAATAATCTATTGTTTGTTTGTAGTCCATAGAAATTTTATGAAGAAATTTTTTCATGAATTTTATTTATCACAAAACTATATTTCTCGTCAAAATCAACATTATTATTAATAACAATATCAACATTATTTTTATAGGGTAAAATATATTTATTAAAAGCAGGAATCACATGATTGTTCCATTGATGAATAAAAGTTTCTTCAGGTATTCCTCTTTCATAAATATCTCTTTTTTCTCTTCTTATAAATCTGATTTTTTCATCAGCTTCAACAAATATTTTAAAATCTGTAAAGGATGCAATTTTTTCAAGATGTAATACAAACAGCCCTTCAATTAGTATCACTGAGGTGGGTTTTAGTAGCTTTACCTTTGGTTCTTTGTTCGGGTTATTAAATGTGTATTCAAGTTTTTCAATTTCTTTCCCCTCTGATAAAATTAGCAAATCATTGTAAAACTGTTCATAATTAATAGCACTAGGGAGGTCGAAATTATAAATGCCTTTTTCATCCTTAAATATTTCTTTCTTAGGTTTGTAATAATCATCCAAAGAAATAATACATAATTCCTCCTCCGAAAATTCTTTACGTAATTTGTTCAACAATAAAGATTTCCCTGAAGCACTACCTCCGCAAACACTTATCAAATAATATGATAGTTCAATTTTATTCTCCATTTGTGTAAAACTTAACGCCTCAAAGGTATTAAATCTAATTTTCACATTAGGATAGCTCTAAAATATTTTTTCTGTAAACCTTAAATTTTATTAGATTTGCATCTTATTAAATAGATTTATAAAAGCTTAAATTAAATATTTATTAAATTATGAAAAAATTATTAACCTTATTTTTATTAGTTCTAATTTTTAGTACTATCTCACAAGCCAAACCCGATGAAGGGATGTGGCTACCACTTTACATCAAGCAATTGAACATGAAACAGATGAAAAAGCTTGGTTTTAAACTTAGTGCTAAAGACATTTATGACATCAACAATTCAAGTATGAAAGATGCTGTTGTGCGTCTTGGAAAAGGATTTTGCACAGGAGAAATAGTTTCCGAAAAAGGACTTGTTTTTACAAATCATCATTGCGGATTTAGTGCAATTGCTGACCTCAGTAGTGTTGACAATGATTTTTTAGAAAATGGATTTTGGGCAAAAAGTTTTGATAAAGAAATTCCTATTCCCGATTTTTCAGTTTCACGTCTTGTTTACATGAAAGACCTTACATTTTTAATTGATTCATTAACATCCGTTACTGAAGACGAAGATGAAGTAGGAAACATTAAATCACATATTATTGATTCAGTAATAAATAAAGCTACTAAAGACAATCATTTTGAAGCAGAAGTAAAAACTATGTTTGCAGGAACAGAATATTTTCTTTTGGTTTATGAAACTTTTAATGATGTAAGATTTGTTGCTGCACCCCCTTCTTCAATTGGTAAATTTGGAGGAGATACTGATAACTGGATGTGGCCTCGTCATACAGGCGATTTTTCAATACTGAGAATTTATATGTCTCCTGATGGAAAACCTGCGGAATACAACGAAGATAATGTTCCTTACAAACCTCTTTATCATTTTCCTATTTCATTAAAAGGTATTGAAAGAAATGATTTTTCAATGATTCTTGGTTATCCCGGAACTACTGAAAGATATTTAACATCTTACGATATAGCTTACAAACTTAACAAAGAGCAACCCGCAATGATTGATATTTTTGGCAAACAACTTTCAATGATGAAACAAGCAATGGATGCAGACCACCAAGTACGTATTGATATGGCTTCACAATATGCAGGAATTTCAAATTATTACAAATATTTAAAAGGACAAAGCCTTGGTTTAGAAAAATTTGGACTTGTTAGTGAATACAAACAAAAAGAAGAGAAACTTATTGAATGGATAAACAGTAGTGAAGAAAATAAAGAAAAATACGGTGAATTATTTAATGATTTTGAAATAGCATATAATAATATGAACCGAATAATGCCTTCTTTTTATTATGCAGCAGTTGGCATATCAAGACTTGGAGTTAAAAGTCATATTTCCGATATTAAAAGTATTCATGAAAAATTGTTAAACAAAAAAGATGTTGATAGTGATATTGCCAATTTAAAAGAAACATCAAAAGCTATGTTTGAAGAAGGCTATTACAAATCGGAATTAGTAATGCTTAAATTTTTTGCTAAAAAGCTTTACAAAAATCTTAGCAATCCTGAATTCAACGAACTTTACATTTGGGTAAAAGAAGAATATAAAGGTAAAGATATGGATGAAAAATTTGATAACTTCTTTGAAGAGATGTTCTCGGAGTCTGATCTTTTTTGTGAAGAAACAATTGCAAAATTCATTGAAAATCCTAAGAAAAAATACTTTAAAAAAGACTTATTCTTTAAATTAGTTGATGATATATCTTCTTTTATGAGAAAAAATTATATGGCATTTTTGAGTTCAAATAATAAAATTTCTACATTACAAGAAGAATATTTTGTAGCTTTAAGAGAGTGGAAAAAAGACGAAACTTTTTATCCTGATGCAAATTCTACAATGCGTCTTTCTTACGGAAAAGTAATTCCATATCATCCTAAGGATGCTGTTTATTATCATTTCCATACAACACATTACGGAATACTGTCTAAAGAAGACCCTAACGATAGTGAATTCAAAATTGATCCTAAATTACACAAACTACTTGAAAATAAAAACTTTGGACCTTATGCAGAAAAAGATACTTTAATGGTATGTTTTTTAAGCAACAATGATATTACAGGCGGAAATTCAGGAAGCCCTGTGATAAATGGCAATGGCGAACTTATAGGTATTGCTTTTGATGGAAATTGGGAAGCAATGACAGGCGACCTTGTAGTTGACCCCTCTTTAAATAGAACCATCAGTGTTGACATCAGATATGTTTTATTTGTAATTGACAAATTTGCAGGAGCAACAAATCTTATTGATGAACTGGATATTGTAACCGCAAAAACTGAAAAAGTTAAAGAAGCTGTAAAAGTAGAATAATAAATTAAAACATTTTGTAAAAAAAGCCGTAGAATAAATATTTGTTCTACGGCTTTTTTTATTTACAACAATTTATTTGCTACTCTTTTCAGATAGCTCTCACTTATCTTATTATTGAAATCTTTTTAATTACAACTTTGTTGTTAATCTGAAATTTGACAAAATAAATTCCTGTACTAAAATTGTTTAAATCAATTAAAAAAGTTCCTTTTCTAATATTTTTTTGTTTGATGATTCTGATAGTTTTTCCTATTGAATTTGTGATAAAAATATCAAGGTCCTTTTCATTATCAAAATTTGCTTTAACAATAAATTCCCCCGTTGAAGGATTGGGATATATAAAGATATTATTGTTTTTATTTATCTCATTAATAGACCAAGGACAATCTTCTACATTTACATAAATATTTTTTTCGGTGGCAGAATTACCAGACTGGTCTTTTACATTAAAGTTAATTGAGTAAAGACCAATTTTGCTAAAAACGAGATATTCGGAAAAATATGTACCTGTTTTTTTTATATTAAAAATTTTATTATAATTATCAGTAACCTTAATAGCAAGTTGTGCAGAATCAAGATATTGAAATCTACATATATTACAAAGGTGTTGTCCAAGTAAAGTTATTACAGGTTTTTCGGTATCAACAACATTAATATATAATGTAAATATTGTACTATTTGCAGATTGATCTGTAGCTATAATTTCCATCTTATAAAGCCCTATAATGTCTGCAACTAAATCACTAAATGAACTAATAAAAGAACCTGAATAACTAATGTTTATGTTTGTATCATAATTATCAGTAATAATAAAATTATCTATATTAAAAGTCTCAAATACTTCCAATTTAATTGTATCTCCATCTGAATAAACACTTGAAATTTGAGGGCATATTGAATCAAAAACAATTACGGTTCTGGATAAGGAAACGGGTCCGTTACCATTACAATCCGTTACTTCATATTTTAGGTAATATTTCCCTACTTTTAAAGTATCCACTATTCCTGATATTGTTGTAATGTTATTAGAACAATAATTATCAAAAACATTTATGCCTTTGTCATTATATGGATGATAAACCTCAGTGTATTCGATTGGGTTACCAATAAAAGAAATTTGCGGTAGAGTACGGTCAACAACAACAACTGTTCTTTGTATTGTACTAATATTCCCATTTTTATCATAAACAACATATTTTAACAAATTTGTTCCCATTTTTGAAACATCAACATTGCCAGAAATAATAACCGTATCAAATCCACTACAATTATCGGAAACAATATATCCCGAATCATAATAAGGAATAAGTACTTCGGTAGTATCATGAACATTTCCTTTTAAAGTTATCACCGGTTTTGTAGTGTCGGGAGTTATAATAATTGTTCTTATTGCTTCATTCGCCTGATTGTTACTTGAATCTTTAACATTATATTTATACTGATAAGTTCCCGAATTATTTAAATCCAAGTTATTTGTTGTAATAATATTTGCGGTCATGTCTTTATTAGTATTATCCCAGGCTGTTGCACCTGAGTCAAAATACGAAGCTGTGCATTGTTGAAAATACACTGAATCCTGACCTATTAAAGTAATTTTAGGAGGAGATATATCATTAGATACAAATATTCTATAATCTTCAACTTCACCCATAAATCTGTTGGTACAAGGTTCATTAACTTTCTTTTCAAGGCTAACACCTATTCTCATTCTTGTAGCTCCAAGACATACAGAATCGGGAACGGTAAATGTATCTGTCCATTGTCTTGCTCCTGATGAAAGATTGTAAGCTACCAATTCGCCCTGATCAAAAAAATCACCATCAATATTCCAATCAATCCATACCGAGTGTTTTATTGCATTATAAAATGTATTTCTTTCTACTTTTATTGAATAAGAAGCTTTTCTTTCTAATATGGTTGAACAAAAACTTGAATAATCTGTATAAGCTTTTGTTCCTATTAATGAATAATTATTTATTTTACCGATAGTAACTCTACAAATTCCAACATCAGAATTTAATATTTGAACAGAAGGAGTGCAATAATCTATTCCTTTGATAAAACATTGCTTTGTTAATGTATCATAATTAGAACCATAGCCTGCAACAAGAGTGATGTTGTAGCAAATAGTATCCAAAAATTTAATTTGAGGACTATGTCCGTTTGGGAAAGCACTAACAACCGTATATGTGGATGGACTAATACTCCAATGCCAATTATCAACACATCCTGATGATAAATCAATAAATGTAACAACATCTTGATTTACCAAAGGTTTTAAAATGTTGGCAGTAAAATCAGCAGTCGGAGGTTGATTAGGTTGTTTTACAACAATACTTTTGTAATATGTTGTATCTCCACCACAATTATTTAAAGTTAACGAAATATTATATGTCCCGGTTGAAGAAAAAGTATATACAAATATTTTATTAATCGATATGAGCATTCCATTAATTTTCCATTTGTAATAAGAAATATCATCATTACTTTGACAAGTAAAAACAACAGGCATATTAGCACAAACGGTATCTGGGGCAATTATTGATGCTGATACTTTAGGAACTATTTTTTTTACACCCGACCATTCACCTACAAAGCCTGTGCTTGAACCTAAAACATTAGTAACCCATTCGAAATATAATTTACCTCCCGGAGCAGTTAAAACAGTATCAAATCCGGGGGAAGCCATAGAGCCACTTATTCCATTGAATCCGTATTTTGAAGTATTCCAAAGCTTTGTTCCTTGATTATCAACCCCATCAAAAACTCTTAAAAAATCTCCCGGCTTGGTGTTAAATTCGGTAAAAGTAAAAAATAATGTGTCTGCACATGGGTCAATTTTAAAAGAACAATTTTTACTACCCTGATAATCAGAAGGACCTCCATCATCAAATAAGAACCCATTTATAGAAGATTCTATTTGAGGAAGAGAGTAAAAGCACATCCACTGAGTTGGTTTTACAATTATGTAATCGGATTTACAGATTGATGATGAACCTCTTATATTAGTTGTGTTAAGGCATACACTGTATTTGCCCGGATAACTAAAATAAATTTTAGGGTTTTGAGAATTTTTATTTGTAGGAATAATAAAACTATATGTACTAAATTTCCCGTATGGTGTATTGATAGTATCGGGTGAAATAGTCCAATGCCACGTACTTGGACAAAAACTGCTTAGGTCATAAAACTTTAGCGTTTCTAATACTTCTAAATTATTATTGCTACAAATAAAATCAGATATTGGAGCCACTAAGGGTGTGTCAACAAAAATTCCTTTAGAAAATGTATCATTACCTCCACAATTAGTTGCAATTAAAGAGACTGTATCATAGTGTGTTCCCTGAGAAAAAGTATTAATATAATCAATATTATTTGATTTAAAAACTCCATTCACATACCATTTAAAAGCTTTTGAATTTTGGCTACTAAAATTATGTAAAGTTATAGGCGAGCTATAACAAACCGTATCGTCAACATAAAATAAAGCTGTTGGGAGTAATTCTTGATATCTTGATTCATCGGCTCCTATCGACACCTCATAAGGACATCTTGGGTCTCCGTCAACATCATGAAGAGTTAACGGTTTTACCCTGATCATTTGATAATTTGAATCTAAATGTAAATCGGTAGCGGATAAAAAATGAGGGTCAAAATTTTCTACTGAATTTACATCATGAGGCATTTTTATATTTGTGGACGATGATTTCCATGTTGCAAGATTCTGATAAGAAACAAAATTATTATAAAACATATTAGTAGTACTTCCTGGATGGTAATAATTGTTGCCGTTGATTATTAAATATCCATTGCCGGAATAAGAAATCAACATAGTACCTGCTGTACTTATAAGATTATTATTTTTAACAACCGGATTATATGTATTATTTAGACATATTGCAGAATATAAAATACTATTAGATTTTGAACCTGTTACTTTAATCGTATTATTATATATTTCTAAATAATAACAATTATTATTTGCAAAAATTCCTTGTTGTAAGATTGTATCATGAAAATTATTTATAATATTATTTGTAACAATAGTACTATCATTACTTAAATAATAATTTTCCCTATCTAAACGAATTCCTATTCTGCCTGGTTGAATAATATTTGCATCAATAATCGAATGTTTACAAGAATTAGTATATATGCCAATAGCTAATTTATCTCTTTCTCTAATATTTATATTATTAAAATTAATTGTTGTATTATCCTGATATTTCATTAAAATAGAACAGCCATTTTGTTTAGTAAATGTGTTTCCTGTTATTTCATTGTTACAACAACGAGCCCAAGAAGCTCCATACATATTAATGCCATAAAATCCACCTGATATTTCATTGTTTTCAATAGTATTATAATTCGCATTGTGTCCTCTGTATGTTGTTGATGATTCTGAAACTGATGCTACTATAGCCTGGACATACATACTGTTTGTAGTATTATTTACATTTATTTTACAATTAGATATTTTATTATAGTTTGCCTGATTTGTAAATAATATTCCATAAGCAGAAATAGTTCCTGTGTTTTCAATAGTCATATTTTTAAAAGTAAAATAATCTGCACCGTTAAAAATAAGAGTTGCTCTATTTGAATTGTTAATACCGGGATATATAAGTTTTACATTATTTTTATTTATTCCGATAAATGTTACAGTGTTTGTTGATGAAACTCCAACAATATTATTAGGAATAACAAGTCTTTCGTTATATGTGCCTGAATATACAGAAAACGTAACCGGACCATCAACTGTATAATCTATTAATGCATTTATTGCTGCGTTAAATGATGGATAATCTCCTGATGAGCCGATTGTATAATTTCCTGCCATAGGTGAATGTTTTATAACACATAATTGGTCTTCATTGTCAGGATCGTTTGCTAATTGAGGGTAAATTTTTGTACAAATAGTATATGTATCTTCAACAGAAATAAATAAGGGTTTAGAAAACGTAAAATCCTTTGTAGTTTTTGGATTCCAAATACTTGTTAAATGCATAGTATCTTTTACCCAGTTACTGTTATTTGATCTGTATCTTAAATATATATTTTGTGGTGAAATAGAATCAATTCCATCATTTTTTAATTTAATTTTAATAGTATTATTTCCTAAAACAGCCATGTTGGGAGAGAGTAAACTAATAATATCCAAATCGTTATAATAAAAATTATATTTAATTCTCATATATGGTTTATAAACAGAATTATCATAACCGTAGTGAGTCATAAAAGTTGTAATTCCTGAATTATAAGAAAAGCCTACTGCTGTCCATCCCGGGGATATAGCTCTTGCTTGAATATCTGCATCTGCTGTTGTTCCTAAATCCTTTGCTCTCCAACCTGCACTGGTGCCACCCCACTCATAATTTGTAATATAGCTATCATTTGTTGTTATAGAATTCCAGATATCTGAATAGTTTGCAGACACAGGGTCGGTATTATTCATGTCATTTACCTTTACCAATTTTGAGCCTGAAAAATTTATATAATGATAGCTAAAAAAATCTACGTCTTTAATAGTAGCATAAGCAAGATTTGCAATATTGAACTTTGCCCAAGAAGTTGTTGAAGTATTAGTAATGCGCATATAACCATTGCTTTTATTTGTACTGTTCATTTGCCTGCCTGTCCAATAAGCTGAATTAGTAGGATAGTAATTTACCGTTGGGTCAACAACAATAGGAAACTGTCTGTTTTTTTCAAGAAGCCAATTAAGAGGAACTATTGTAAATATTTTATATTGCCTGCCATTTTTTTCTACTTTGTATTTTCCTGAAATGATGTGTTCTTCTTCAATATTCGGCTTATAAGTTGAAGCATTTTTTTCATATATTATTGGTTCAGGGTAGTTTGCAATCCACTTTCCTTTTTCATCAAATATATTGATTTCTTTGGATGTAGCTATTAATTCCCAATTTACAGGTATTTTTATGGTTTCTGAAAATGCTATCTCTTCACAATTTTTTGATTCGGAAAGAATTGCATTTCTGTCATTAATTATATAATCTAATTTTCTGCCTGTATTTGTTTGTGTAAATCTAACATCTATTGACGGATAAGCATTTTTGTAAAATAATTTACTACCAGCAACTATAGCTTTTTCGTTATTTATAGAATGAGTATTCAATATTTCACCATTCTTTAAGGAATTTATTTCAGGACTTATAAATTCTTTAATTAAACCTTCATCTAATTGTGTAAGTACGCCTTTTTCTCCGGCATTAGCTGAATAAAATGATTTGTAAAAATTCTTTGTATTTGAATATAAATATTCTGAAAATAATTGTGTTGTATTTGAAATTATGTTACACTCAATAACTTCCCATTTATTATTTTTCAAATAATTAATAGGAGAAGGAAAAATGTATGCAGAAAAAGAACCATCAGGATTTTTGAAATGCCTGCTATTCATGTCCCGCTTATTTATTATTTCGTTTTGTAATTGTGTATTTTTATACTGTAATCCATCATCAATTGATTCTTGACTAAATGAATTATTAAAAGAAAAGAAAAAAATACTTACAATTAGTAAATTTACAAAAACCACATTTTTTTTCATAATAATTATTTTAATAATGTTATTGTTCCGTAATGGCTTATCTTTTTGCCATTAGTTCCTTTTGCATAAAGCTGATAATAATAAACTCCTGTCTGACAAGCTGAACCATTGTAATTTCCATCCCAGCAATTTTTTACATCATTGCTTTCAAATAATTTTTCACCCCAACGATTAAAAATTTTAATATTAAAATCCAAAATAAATGTTCCTTTTATTTCAAATATATCATTTAATCCATCCCTATTGGGTGAGAAAGAATTAGGCATCCATAGATTGAACTGTGTTGGCAAGCAAACTACATTTGACATTGATTCCAACTCATCACCATTTCGTTTTGCCACTATACGATAGCAATATTCTTCTTGATTAAGCTTGCTTTGATTGTCGATATACTTTAAATTATTGGGCGTTGACGGTTGTTGATTATCGATTGTAATAAACTGATTAAAGTTTTCGTCAAATATTTGAACTTCATATTCCGATACGCCATCTTCCCAATCAAGGTATGGTGTCCAGTTCAAAACAGAAAACTCTTTTGTTGAATCAACTGTTAACAAAATAGTTTTAGCAATATTTGAATATGAACATTTATATAAACAACTGTCTATTATTTGAATACGATAAACGTAAGAACTGTCATCAACACTTACAAATTTATCAATGTAATTAAGAATATTCATTTCAAAATTGCCAATAAATTTATAATTAAAATTGTCTGATGAACGTTCAAGCCTAAACATCATTGGATTTCCAATTAGGTTTTCTGTCCATTCAATCAAGATTTTTTTGTCATCAATAACTGTTGCCCTTTCAATTTTGTTTGCAATTACTTGCTTGTTAAAAAATAAATATTTTGTTATTTCATTTTCGCATCCATTATTTGATCTTACAAAAAGTGTTACAGGATAATTTCCCGACATTGAATTAATGTGAACAGGATTTTGAAATGTTGAGGAATTACCGTTATGAAAAGTCCAGTACCATGAAGAAATATTATCGGGTGGATAAATTGTTGTTTTGTCAAAAAAGGAAAAACTATCGTTGAGACAGGGTTTTTCATAATCAAAATTTGCTTTAGGCATAGGATGTACAACAACATACAATTCTAATGTATCGCTACAATTTTGATTACTTAAAACAATTAATTTTACAATGTATGAATTATTTGAATCGTAAGAATAATGTGGCGAAGTTTGGGTAGAGGTATCAATATTTCCAAAATCCCAAATATAACTCAAATTACCTTCCGAAATAGTTGATTTATTTGAAAAGATAAAATTATTATTTTTCAGACACTGAGAAGTATCATTTATAGAAAAATTTGCCAAAGGAGTAGGTGCAATTTTAACATCTTTAAAAATCGAATCTTTGCAATTAAAAAAAGATGTTGCTAATAATTTTACAGTAAATGTACCGTATTTTGTAAAACTAAAAGCAGGCTCGTCAACTGTTGAAGTATTGTTATCTCCAAAATCCCAAAAGTAAGTCAAAGCATTGCTTTGGTCTATTGTTGAAAGATTCGAAAATTTAAAATTGTTTTCGGCAAAGCACTGAATACTATCGTTTACAGAGAAATTTGCCTTAGGCATAGGGTAAACAATAATATTTTTTGTTATTGAATCTATACAATTTTGCGTTGACGTTGCAACAAGTTTTACATTAAAAGTATTGTAATTTAGATAAGAATGAACAGCATCAACTGTATTTACAGTATTGGATAAATCTCCGAGATTCCATTTAAAATGTAATTTGTCAAGAGGTTGATATCCTGACAAAAACGAAGAATTATAAAATTCAAAACGATTAGCTGATAAACATTGAGTACTGTCGTTTATACTAAAATCAACCGTAGGCATTGGGTATGTAATAATATTTTTTATTATCGAATCTTTACAACCAAAGGATGAAAAAATCAAATGTTTAACAAAAAATGTATCGGATTGTAAATATTTATGACTTATGTTTTTCCCCGAATAATTTGTCCCGTCACCTACGTTCCAACAAAAAGAGTCAATTGATCCATGTATGATTGAAGAACTATCGGAAAACAAAAAAGTATTTTTCGAAAGACATTGAGTAGTGTTATTTATTTTAAAACCTGCCACCGGCATAGGAAAAACTATTACATTTTTTGTTATTGAATCTTTGCATCCAAAATCTGAAACAGTTAATAATTTAACATTTATTGTATCAAAATAATTATAGCTATGAGTAGGGTTTTTGAGTGTTGAAAAACTACTATCGCCAAAACTCCAATTATAAAACATTGAACCTGAAGAAATAGCCGAGTTATCAAAAAATTTAAAAAGATTTACTGTTAGACATTGCCCACTATCATTTATTGAAAAATCAGCAATTGGTACAGGATGAACATGAATATATGTTTTTCTTGTTAAAGAATCTTTACAACCGAGATTTGAAATTCCGATTAGTTTAACACCAAAAGTATCAGGTGAATTATAAGAATGTGAAGGGCTAATATTTGTTGAAGAACCTCCATCACCAAAGTCCCAAATATAATTTGATGAGCCTGAACTTATTGATGATTTGTTATTAAAAATAAAATAATTATTGTCAAAACATTGAGATGTATCGTTAATTAAGAATTTTAAAATAGGAGACGGATGAACATAAATATTTTTTGTTAGTGTATCAAAACATCCGTTATTTGAATACGTAACAAGCTTTATTTGATAGGTGTCAGGTATTTCAATTATTAAATTATTAAAATGTTTATTTGTTGATTTTAGACTATCGTTAAGAAACCATAGATAATTTAATGAGCCTGAATTTATTGTTGATAAATTATTAAAATTAAAACTATTTCCTAATAGACATTGCTGGCTATCATTGATTGAGAAGTTTGTGTTAGGTGAAGGAAAAACAAAAACCGGTTTTGTTAACGAATCATTGCATCCGAGATTTGATGTGGAAACAACTTTAATATTAAATGTATCAAAGCTTTGAAACACATAAGCAGGACTTGTTGATGTTGAATAATTTCCATCATCAAAATCCCATAAAAAAGATTGTGAGCCTGAACTTATTGTTGAATTATTTGTAAAAACAAAATTATTTTTATTAAAGCATTGTGTAGAGTCGTTTACATTAAAATCAACAATTGGTGAAGGGGAAATATATACTGTTTTAATAGTTGAATCAGCACATCCAAAATTTGTTGTTGCCGAAAGTTTTACACTAAATGTATCTGCCAAAGAATAAATGTAATTTGGATTTGAAGAAGATGAAGTATCTCCCGTTCCAAAATGCCAAATATAATTTAGTGAGCCTGAACTAAGGGATGAAGAATTTGTAAAAGCAAATAAATTTTCATTAAAACATTGTATGCTGTCATTCACGGAAAATCCTGCAATAGGCATTGGGTTTACATATACGTTTTTCGTCAATGAATCATTACAACCTCCCCCTGATGTTACTTTTAATTTTACAGAAAATGTATTATTTGAATAGTAAGTGTGTTGAGCATTTTTTGAATTGGAAAATGAGTCATCACCAAAAGTCCAGTAATATGATGCTAATGAACCGCTATTGATTGTTGAATTATTTGAAAAATAAAAATTATTTTGTGCAAAGCATTGAGAACTATCGTTTATCGAAAAATAAATATCAGGATTTGGATAAACAATAACTGTTTTTGTCATTGAATCTTTGCAACCTTTGTCTGAGGTAACTGTAAGTTTAACATTAAAAGTGCCGTAATTTGAATATACGTGAGAAGTATTTTGGCTATCGGAAATATTACTGTCTCCAAAATTCCATTGATAAGTCAAGCCCGAAGAAGAAGCTGTCATTGTTGAACTGTCATAAAATAAAAATAGGTTTTCATTAAAACACTGGTCTGTATCATTTATTGAAAAGTTTGATTTTGGCATTGGAGAAACATTAACAGTAGTAAATGTAGAATCGGAACAAGCATTAGTAGAACTAACCTTTAATTTAATATTAAAAGTGTCAAATGTACTGTATGCATGGTTTGGATTTTTTGAATTTGAAGTTGTGTTATCCCCAAAGTTCCAACTGACAACAGAAATAGAATCATTAGTAACTGATGAACTGTCCATGAAAATAAAATTATTACTACTTAGACATTGAGAATAGTCATTTACATAAATTTCCGCTTCAGGCATTGCACTTACAAAAATATTTTTTGACAGAGTGTCTATACAGCCTTTTGATGAAATAACAATTTGAGTAACACTGTATTGTCCGTAATTTTGATATGTGTGATTTGTATCGGAAGAATAATAATATGATGAATCACCCATACTAAAATATAAAGAATCAATTGAGCCGTCAATAATTTTTGAACTATCGGTAAAAACAAAATTGTTTCCTGTAAAGCATTGTAAATTGTCATCAACATAAAAATCAGCTATCGGCATTGGATCTACGTAAGTATTTTTACTTGCCGAATCAATACATCCATAATTGGAAGTTGCATAAAGCTTTACTAAAAAGGTATCATAATAATTATATGAATGATTTGCCGAATCAAAAATTAAAGAATCTCCGTCACCAAAATCCCAGAAGAAAAAATTTATTGAACCTGATGCTATTGAGGAATTATTTGAAAAGTAAAAATCATTTGCTGATAAACATTGGATACTATCTAAAATATCAAAATCAACATTCGGCAAAGGATGATTTGAAATAACAACAGAATCTCTTAAAGTTGTACCGAATCCTGTTGCAACTTCCGCCCAATAAATACCGGGAGTATCGGCATAAATTTCATGATTAGAACTTGAATCCTGCCATAAATAATTTTCAAAACCATATCCGTAGGCATTTAAAATAACAGAATCACCGGGGCAAATAGTCGTATCGCTTCCAATGGAAAGAAGAGTGTCGCAGTAATATATATCAAGATAATCGGTAACAGTAGTTGGACCAATCGGATTACCATCAATAACTGAACTTAATAAAACAGTACTGTATTGAGGAAATGCTGATGACAGTTTAACTACTAAAGTAAATGAATCTGTAAATGTGTGTGGTAAAAGACTACCAATATTCCATTTAACGGTTTTACTAGAACTATCATAAATACCGCTATCCGAAGCTGATATAAAAATAAAACTATCAGCTAATGTTGCAATAATATTAACATCTGAAATAGTATCAAAATTAAGTTGATTTTGATATTTAATGCTATATGTAATTTTCCCTTCAGGAACTATGCAAGCACTTCCAATATTATTTTTAACATATAATTCAAGAGGGTTGTAGCCAATATTTGCAACGGCAAGTCCTGTTGTAAATCCAACAGTTGCCGATGTCCATAACTTTGTTAGATTTTGATTATAAGTAAGAAGACGTTGACCATTCGAACCACCGTAATAAGTTGAAACATACACAAATCCTGTTAATTGATTCACCGCAACACCGAGAGTAGTTGACCCTACATTTGTTGTACTTTCAGTATTTGTGGCAAGTTCATATTTCGAAAGATATGCACTCCCACTCGGAGAACCTGAAGTAAAATATAAACATTGATTTTGTTCATTTATGGCAATATCAATAGCATCATTAGTTGTACTAATTTGACCTGCCAGTACAGATAAATTATTGATATTATAATATTTAATCCCATTACCTCTATCACCTACATATAGACGACTTGTTGTGCGGTCAAACTCAAGCCCATAAGCGAAATTGCATGAAGGTAATGTTACATAAGACGAACCCTGAAGTATTAATGAATCGTTTACCGAATCCCAAAGATATATATATAATTTATTTGATTTCCTTTGTACCGAATATACTATTCCTGTTTGTTGATTAATTGTAATTCCTGCAAGATTACTTGCCTGAGGAGCTTTTACAGACCCTAATTCAGTCATTGTAACAGCATCAAATATCTTTATTTTGTTACTTCCTTCTTTTGTTACAAATAAAGTTTTAGACGCCACATGAACATCAACATCAACCCCATAACTATTGGTAATTTGTTGCTGTGATTGAAGAACCAACGAATCTGCTTGAATATCATACGCTTTGAGAAAAGTACTTGAATTATATACAGACTGTGCATAGTTAAAATTTATTAGTACAAAAATTGATAAAAACAAAAATGCTATTCGATATTTGTATTTTATTAACATTTATTTAATTTTAGAAAGTTTAATCTTTGTTTCCTGAATAGTATCTGCTACTTTATTAATAAATTGATTACTAACTGATACTAATATTATATAATGTGTTTTGTGTAAGTACTTCATATCATAATTAATAATATTTTCGCTAAAACTATATTGTCATAAATAATTCGCTTAATATTACACTTAACAATTAATTAACGCAACTCTTCATTTAATGTTAGTATATTTAAAAGCCAAAAGGTAAGCATTTTTTTTGTCTTTTTTTTAATAAAATAATTATTTCATATAATAATTATTGAAAACATAAGTAATAATAGGTGTTACAGAGCAATTGAATAATTGCATTTTTTTTTATTTTTTCATGAAAAATATATAAATTTTTTGATTTCCATGAGAAATATTTAGTACTTCATTATTTTAATAGGTACTATGTTGACTTAGGTGGGTAAAAAATAATTAAAAATCCATTAATAATAGATACATCTTTTTTGTATGCCGTTTTTGCATTAGAATGATTCTCCAAAACCAATGTAAAATCCACTGTTATTTTCATTTCCTAATAC
>JAYEOP010000078.1 GCA_034723125.1 Bacteroidota bacterium
ATCATATACTTCTTCAAAACTTTTTACATTATCCCGATTTGTTTCAATTTTTTTCATTGTCTATAAAAAAACTAAAAATCTTAATGCCTGTCTGCCGACATAGGCAGGCGAATGTATTTATAGAACCTCCCATAACAAAAAGAAAATATCGAAGATAGATATTTTCTATTAAAGACTAATAATTTTATCAACGAAAAAAAATGATAATTATCCCAAATGAGGTTGAAGCTTGCTTATGAGCATTGGTTTTGGTACTGCACCAACAACCTTGTCAACCAATTCGCCATTTTTAAAAATTAATAAAGTAGGGATGTTTCTAATACCAAATTGTTGTGCTATTGATGGTTCAATATCAACATTTACTTTTCCAACATTTAACTGATCTGCCATTTCAACACCAATTTCGTCAACGATAGGACCAATCATTCTACATGGTCCACACCATTCTGCCCAAAAATCAAGTAATACAGGTTTGTCAGAGTTTGTAACTTTTTCTTCAAAATTTGCTGATGTAATTTCAGATGCCATTTTATATTATTTATAATTTTTTTTAAAACATTTTTTGAACTGCAAAAATAATAAAAGCTATTACAATAAAAAATATTTTTAAACTTTAAATAAACAAATAAACAAAAAGAAGTACTTAGAGTACTTAAAGTGCCTAAAGTACTTAGAGTTAGTGTCTCGGATAAACAAATAACCAAATAAACAAATAACCAACTAAACATATCCTCCTTCGCTAAAGCTACGGAGGAGAATCTAAACAATTTCTACAACAACCCATATAATCATCATTGTGAGGGAGGTAAGACCGCGACAATCTCGAGCTTTTTAGCAGAGGTAGTCAAAAACAGTCCTCAGTCAGCAGTAGGCAGTCTCCAGCCAGCAGTCAAATTCCAAATAAACAAATAAAGAAGTCGGCAGTCTTCAGTCTCCAGTAAGCAGTCCTCGTTTGTGCTTGCCTAAATAGGGTTGACTCATCTCTCACCTCTCACCTCTCTGTGCTTGCCTGAATAGGGTTGACTTTTTTTGTTACTTTTTCCTCTGCGTTTCTGTGACTCTGCGTTTAAACAAATAAACAAAACTTGCGACACGAAGTTAGCTCGTATGAGTCCGTATGGATAACCAAATCCACAATTAAACAATCTGTTTCATCAGTTTAGTTTATATTTTACAACATTCAATTTATTTATTTTTTCAAAAAATTCTTTTGATGCATCAACTTTAATTTTTGATGACATCAGTAATTTCATACTTTTTTTATCTTCCGTTGGTGTAATGATTTCAAGATAAACAGGAAAATCACCCTTATGTTCTTTGGAAATTTTTTCTAATTCGTTGTTGAAATCCTTGTTAATACTTTCTAAGTCAACTTTTAAGGTAATTTTTTTTAGCAATTTATTCATTGCATTATTTAGTAATGTAATTTCTTTAATATCAGTAACAAGTTCTTGTGAATCTCTAAATTTGGGACGAATAGTACCTTGTATCAGTATTTTTGCTCCGGGTTCAAGTACATATTTGAATTTCATGTATTTTTCATTAAAAAGATAAAACTGATGTTTTTCCGTATAATCTTCTAATGTAAATATGCCGTATTGAGTGCCCTTCTTTGAGGTTTTTTGTGTACTTTCGTCAACAATTCCTCCGAGAATAAAATTTCTGGTTTTTATTTTTTCAATATTGTTTTTAATATCTTCCAATTCAACATTGCAAAAGTTTTTTAATTCAATTTCATTTTCATCAAGGGGATGACCGGAAATATAAAATCCAATAAGTTCTTTTTCTTTTTGAAGTAGTGTAATTGCAGGCCATTTATCACATTTTGGTAATGATGGATTTGAAATTTTTGTAAATTCTTCATCTCCAAACAATGATTGCTGTGCCGATTGTTTACTTGCTTTAATTTTTTGTCCTAATTTTATTGCTTTGTCAATTGGTGTTTGTAAATCATTATCCTGTTTATGAAAATATTGAGCTCTGTGGGTGTTTTCAAAGGAATCAAAAGCTCCTGCAAGGGCAAGGCTTTCTATACTTCTTTTGTTTACAGCTCGCAAATTTACTCTTGATGTAAGATCAAAAATATCTTTGAATAAGCTGTTTTTGTTACGTTCTATGAGAATTGAATTTACTGCTGCTTCACCTACTCCTTTAATTCCTCCTAATCCGTATCTTATTATTTTTTCTTTACTTACAGTAAATATATATTGTGATTCGTTAATATCGGGACCAAGTACGCTTATTCCCATATTGTTACATTCGTTTATAAGGATGTTTACTTTTTTAATATCACTCATGTTGTGTGCAAGAACGGCTGCCATGTATGCTGCGGGATAATTGGCTTTTAGGTATGCGGTATAATAAGCAACAACTGAGTAGGCAGCACTATGTGAACGATTAAATCCATATTCGGCAAAGCCTTCCATGATTGTAAAAATTTCGCTTGCTATTTCTTTACTTATGTTATTTTCTTTTGCTCCCTGAATGAAAGGTGTTTTGTTTTCATCCATTTCCTTTTTTTTCTTTTTACCCATTGCACGCCTGAGAACGTCTGCTTTTCCAAGTGAAAAATTTCCAATTATTTGAGCACACTGCATTATCTGTTCTTGATAAACCATTATACCAAAAGTAGGAGCAAGAATTTTTTCTAATGAAGGATGAGGATATTCAACTTTTTCGCTACCGTGTTTTCTTCTTATAAATTGAGGTATAAATTTCATTGGTCCCGGACGATAGAGTGCATTCATTGCAATCAAGTCTTCAATATTATCGGGTTTTAACTGTTGTAAATGTTTACGCATTCCCGGTGATTCAAACTGAAATGTTCCTAAGGTTAATCCTTTTTGATATAATTCAAATGTCTTTTTATCATTTAAGTCAATCTCTTCAATGTTAATACTTTTGTTATAATTCCTTTTTATAGTGTCAAGTGTATCTTTTATTATTGTAAGAGTTTTAAGCCCAAGAAAATCCATTTTTAGCATACCAACATTTTCAACTAATTTACCTTCGTATTGGGTAACCATTAAATCCGAATCTTTGGCTATGCTAAGTGGTATATGCTCTTTAAGGTCGTCAGGTCCTATAATTACTCCGCAAGCATGAGTTCCTGTGTGTCTTTTTGAGCCTTCAAGTATCTTTGCAAATTCTAGGGTTTTCCTTTCTTTTTCTTTTCCTTTTTTGTAAATATTTTTTAATTCATTTACATTTTTAAATGCTTTTTCAAGTGTAATTCCTGCTTCGTTTGGTACTAATTTAGCCAATCTGTCTGCATCTGGAAGTGGAAGTTTTAATACTCGTGCAACATCACGAATTGCAAGTCTTGGAGCCATTGTTCCAAAGGTAATAATTTGTGCTACTTTGTCTTCTCCATATTTATCAACTACGTATTGTAATACTTTATCACGTCCATAATCATCAAAGTCAATATCAATATCAGGCATTGAAATTCGTTCGGGATTAAGAAATCTTTCAAAAAGTAGGTTGTATTTTATGGGGTCAATATCTGTGATACCTGTACAGAATGCTACTGCCGAGCCAGCTGCAGAGCCTCTGCCTGGTCCTACAATTACATCCATCTTTCGTGCTTCATTAATTAAATCCTGAACTATGAGAAAATATCCTGCAAAGCCCATATCCTTTATTATTTCAAGTTCAAAATTCAGGCGTTCTATTACTTCTTCTGTTACTTCTTTATATTTTATTTTTGCTCCTTCAAATGATAGATGCTTTAAATATTCATCCTGATCTTTAAAGTTTTCAGGGAATTGAAAATGCGGTAAAATTATTTTATGTTCAAGATTAATGTTTTCTATTTTGTCAACAACTTTTTGTGTGTTTTCTATTGCCTCAGGAACATCGGCAAATAGTTCCTTCATTTCTTTGGTAGTTCTAAAATATTCATTGCCTGTGTATTCAATACTGTCTTTGCTGTCAATATCTTTTCCTGTGTTTATGCAAATTAGGATGTGATGTGCTTCATAGTCTTCTTTTTCGACATAGTGAACATCATTGGTGGCAATAAGAGGAATATCAAGTTCTTTTGACAGCTCAATAAGTTGTTCGTTTACTTCTTTTTGTTCTTTTCTGCCGTGCCTCATTAATTCAAGGTAAAAGTCATCTCCAAAAATATCTTTGTATTTTTTTATTACTTCTTTTGCATAATCTTTACTTTTTCTCATTAATGCTTGTGGAACTTCTCCTCCAAGGCAGGCGGTAGAGGCAATTATGCCTTCATGATATTCTTTAAGTAGTTCAATATCTACTCTTGGTTTAAAATAAAATCCATCTTTATAGGAAATTGATATTAATTTTGACAGATTATGGTATCCTTTTTTGTTTTTTGCTAATAAAATAAGATGAAAACCGCTTCTGTCTTCTTTGCCTTCTTTTGTTTTTAATCCTCTTGCGGCAACATAGGTTTCACATCCGATAATTGGTTTTATTTCATTTTCATTTGCTTGTTTTACAAAATCAAGAACACCAAACATATTTCCATGGTCGGTTATCGCCATTGCTTCCATCTTATCCTTTTTGGCTTTTTCCATTAATTTGCTAATACTTGCCGCTCCATCAAGTATGGAATATTGTGTGTGGAGATGAAGGTGTGTAAATTTTGTCATAATAATTTTCTTGTAATATATTAATTTTTTAAAAAAATAGTTGAGAGTGAAAAAAGAAATTAATTATGTTTTAAAATATTGTTAAAAACGCTAAAATTCCCAATTCAAATCTTGTGAAATTTATGAATAGAAACGCAGACAAAATACTGCTGTTTAAAAATTGTTGATAAAAGATGATTGGGTAGTAAGTAGTGCCTCTTAGAAAAAATCTATTTTTAATTTTGTAGAGTTTTCTAAGAGACACTAAGTAGATGGGTGTAAGGGATTTATACCAAATTAACATCAAAACACCCGATATAAATCATTTCTATTTCCCTTTTTTGTCGTTAAAAATTATTTCCGTAGCTATGGCTTCCGAAACAAGTGCGGAACAAGTTATGCAAAGAATTTTT
>JAYEOP010000079.1 GCA_034723125.1 Bacteroidota bacterium
AAATGAGATTTACTATCAAGCTGTTAATAATGCAGACTCAAAAGGAGCAAAACTGTTACCATCGGTATCGTAGAGAGGTGGAATAAGAAAACTTGTTTTACTGGTCTTGAAAATGGGATACATTATAGCTAGGTCTATCGCTTCTTTTTGAAGAGCTTGTTTTATTTCACTTGTGTATTCATTAATGGCCAAGTGATTTTTTATCATTTGCCTATATCTATATAAAGTACTTTTTGCTATATCTTTTGGTATAGCTGTCTTAAATTTCTCTGTTGAAAGATATAGTAAATTTTCATAATTGCCAAGAATATTTAAATATATTTAAACTATTCTGTCAAACGTTATTTATACAGCTCGTATGTCAAAATATTTTAAATATATTTAAAGAATATTAACAGCTTATACTAAACTTCGTTTCACAAGATGTAAGATTCATAATGAAAGAATGTAAAGACAAATCACGATTTGTATAAACCCAGCACAAAGAAAAAAAACAAAAACAGGATTTAAAAGATTCAGGATTCAAGATTAAGAAAATAAAAAAATATTAATACCTCCCTATTATAAAAATACTACTTTTGTTGTTTATGAAAAAAGCTGTTTTTATTATATTATTCTTGATTTCTTGCCATATTTTAATTTATGGTCAATCAGTAAGTTACAAGACTGTTGATGTGGGAAATATCGGATTAAGGATTAATAGTGCAGGAACAATAGGGAATCCTAATATTAGAAATAATCCATCAGAAGGTCCATCTATGGAATATCCTTTAAATTCAGGAATAGAACATCTTTTTGAAGGAGGTTTGTGGATAGGTGCATCAATAGGTGGTCAGATACGCGTTTCAACAACCTCAGTTGATGCTCCTTATGGCTATTTTGCAGGAGGTAATGGATTTGAATTTACTTCTATAAAATCAATTGATGAAAAATCATCTTTACCTTCAAGCGAGCATTTTAGCGGAAGTGCTCAATCACATCAGGATGTAATTGTGTGGACAACAGATTCGAATGTTGTAATTCCCGGAACAAGTATTCCTATTTCTAATCATGATTATCCTTTAAAAGCAGTTGTCAAATTAGAATCTTACGCATGGAATTTTTCTTTTGCTGATTTTTTTGTAATACTTAATTATGAAATAACAAATTTTTCCGATAACAGATGGGATTCTGTTTATTTGGGCGTTTGGAACGACCTTGTAGTGCGTAATATAAATGTTACTCAGGATAATGGGACTTCTTTTTACAACAAAGGTGGTGGTGGATATGTTGATTCTTTTAATGCACTTTATGTTTATCAGGTTTTGGGTGATGACTACGATTACACACAATCTTATGCGGCTAACCAGTTTCTTGGAGTGTTGTGGAGAGGTCAATATTTACATCCCAACAACAAAAAATTAATTGCCGATTCAGGATATAATTTTAATACTTATGCAAATTTCTGGAATTTCAGAAAATTTGATGGTAGTAAATACGGTGCTCCTGCTGATGATATTCAGAGATATAACAAAATGAAAAAAGGATTAATTTTTCCTGATCCACAACTAAAGCAAGCAAGCAACAAAACCCAATTACATACAGCAGGTGTAATCCCTGAAATACTTCCGGGAGAAACCGTTTATTTTTCAATGGCTTTTGTAGCTGCCAAGCAATTAGTTTATAAAACTGACAATGATGCTTCAAGAGCTGAACTATACGAGCATTTAAATTGGGCAAAACGTACATTTCTTGGTGAAGATTTGAATGAAAACGGGAAACTTGATGCAGAGGAAGATTTGAATGGGAATAATGAACTTGACAGATATATTTTACCCGAGCCACCTAAATCACCAAAGGTAAAAGTGATTTCATCAAATAATAAAGTTGATATTTATTGGGATAATTCTTCCGTTTTTTCTGTTGATCCTATTTCTAAAAAAATGGATTTTGAAGGCTACAGATTGTACAGAACAAAAGTTGGGGACGACCTGAATTTAAATATGAAATCAAATGCCAAGATTATTGCACAATGGGATTCTATGGGGAATAATATTGGTTACAACAATGGATTTCAAGCAATTGAACTTAGCCAGCCTAAATTTTTTGAGGGTGATTCTGTTGAATATACTTTTCATTATTCAATTGAAGGACTTTTAAACGGTTGGCAGTATTTATTTATTCTTACAGCATTTGATGAAGGAGATAAAAAATTAAAACTTGACCCTCTCGAATCTTCTTTTATTGAAAATTCATATAGTGTTTTTGTTGGTACAACAGCAGACAATAGTGAAAAAACTGAAATAGGTGTTTATCCTAATCCATACAGAGTAAGTGCTGCTTGGGATGGTGTTTCTTCCAAAACCAGAAAACTGTATTTTTATAATTTACCGAAAAAATGTGAAATTATAATTTATACATTGTCAGGAGATATTGTTACTACATTATTTCATGATGCTGAATTTTATCAAGGGGAGGATATTCGGTGGTTTGATAATTATTCAGGTTCTGATAAAAAAATATTTTCAGGTGGAGAGCATGCTTGGGATATTTTATCAGAAAATAGCCAGTCAATTACACAAGGGCTTTATTTATTTACTGTAAAGGACTTAAATAATAATATTATTAAAAAAGGAAAATTTGCGATATTAAAATAATTTTTAAATATTTAAAACATTTTAACAATGAAGAAACTATACACATTATTTATCATGCTTTTTATAAGCAGTTTTTTGTTTGCACAACACGGAACAGTTGTTCCTATTGATAGTGTGCAATTTGTTGATCAAGCAACATTATCGGCAGGAACCTCAGCACCGATTTATTTTTCCAATGATGGAGAGTCTGACACCATAACAATTGAAGGTGTTGTGAATTTTACATCCATTTATTACGGAATGAGTACTAATAGAAAGGCAACTTGGTTGCAAGACACATCTTTTAAACCCTTTGGAGCAATAAATGTTTTTATTGACCCTAATCAAATTGGATATTCAGGTTCACTTGGAGATCTTAATAGTGATGTTAAATTTTATGAAAATTTTATTGCAGGTTATAGAATAAAATGTACAGGAATTCTATCAACTTATGACGGTAATACTCAGCTTAATCTTTTACCTATTGAAAGTGAAATTATTGATATTCCAAGCTCCATTGATACAGCAATGCCTGTAGAAGCAGTAGTTCTTGGAGTTGATATTTTTATGAAAAACGATGGATCAGGTGGGCAGAATGTAATGTACACAACAGGTGAACAGTACGAAGGAAGAATGGTTCAGTTTAATGACGTTACAGTTGTTGATGTTAGCGGTGGACCTGACAGATATTATTGGTTTGTTCAAGATTCTAAAGGGAATAAAATTGGAATTCGTGATGTATCAGCCTATTATAGAAATGACGATAAGCATGATGCACCTTGGGCAAATGTTACTTTCACACCACCATCAATAGGTACTCGTCTTAAATATATTCGTGGTGCTATTATGGAAAGTCTTTCAGGAGCAGGTGGTACCGAATTTAGAATCGCCCCAATTTTTCCTAGTGACATAAGTATTGCGGCAGCAGCACCATTTATTTCAAAAGTATCAAGATATCCTGTAATTGCAAGCTCAACAGATGAAGTAAAAGTAATGGCTGAAATTTCAGATAATGATGGAAGCATTGTAAAAGCTGAATTATTTTATTCTATCGGTTTGGGAAACAAAAGTTTTTCTACAATTAACATGGACGATTTGGGTGGAAATAAATATTCAGTAAAAATACCTCCTGTAGCAAATGGTGAATATGTAAATTTTTATATAAGAGCTATTGATGATAGCAGTTTGGTAGCATACTTTCCTGATTCACTTGCAACAGGTTCAATGTATATAGTAACAGATGAAGGAATTACAAGAATTTCAGATATTCAGGAGACTCCTTTAACAAGTGGGAATTCATTGTGGAATGGTGATACTTTAAGTGGAATTTCATTAAAAGCTGTTGTTACAAGTGCCTTATCTCAGTTAGGATTTGTTTGTATCCAAAACGGTACTGACCCCTATTCAGGAATATTTATAAAAGCAACAGCAGGAGACGGGCTTTCAACATTAAAAATTGGTGATTCTATTGAAATAAAATCAGCTATTGTTACAGAACAATATGGCGTAACATATCTTGAAAATGCAGGTAATAATAATTTTGAATTGTTATCCATTAACAATGCTATACCTAATCCTATAAAGAACATTCCTCCCGATTCGCTTTCAGCTCAGGTTCAGGAATATGCCGAAGCTTATGAGGCAATGTTAATTCAGTTTGATAATATTTATGTTGTAAATGTTAACCCTGATGATCCTAGTAATTACGGTGAATGGGCAATTGGATTTGATTCATCAAAAACAGAAGGATATAGAGCAGATGATCAATCAAATTTTATTCCCGGAGGTTTTAATGTAGATTCACTTTCTGAAGATATGAAACTTGATTTCATAAGAGGAATTTCATACTACAGTTTTGGGAATAATAAATTATTACCAAGAGATTTGAATGATATAGGTGGCTTTTCATCAGAATATACTTTGATGCCTGATTTTTCTTCTGATATTAATTCAGGTGATTTACCATTAGACGTTAATTTTTATGACAACACAACAAATTCACCAATTCCAACAACATATAATTGGAAATTTGATGGCGGCAGTCCTGCTACTTCAATTGAAAGAAATCCTGTAGTAACTTATAATACTGTTGGAAATTATGATGTAAAAATGAAAGTTATGAATGCTGATGCTACAGATTCTATAACTAAAACAGCATATATTACAGTTACAGGAATTAAAGAGTTGAACAACAATATTAGTGATATTCTTATTTTTCCAAATCCTACATCAAGCAAACTTATAATTAAAGGAAGTGCAAAAGCATTAGAAAATTTGACAGTAAGTATTTATAACCAATTAGGTAAAAAACTTTACTCAGATGAAAAAGCAGTAAATGAAAACTTTAATTTTGCTGTTGATGTAGCAAAATTTAATAAAGGAATTTATATTATTGAATT